>VAXA01000037.1 GCA_005883365.1 Actinomycetota bacterium | reverse complement strand
GTAGAAGTCGCCCGCGTCGAGGATCTCGCTGACGGCCGCGATCGCGCCCGGCGAGATCATCATCGCGCCGAGAACCGACTCCTCGGCTTCGAGGTTTTGCGGGGGGACGTCGCCCGGGACGGCAGCCGGGGTCGGAACGGGAGCGAGCGTCATGCGTCTCGATTCCACCACCCGGCCGGCCGGGTTTCTAGGTGTGGGTATGTCCGTTGTGAACAGGTCATTTTTGGCCATTTGCAGGCGAAACAGGCATCGTTGCAGGCGCGCCGGACGGCGCTCCTGTGCACGAATCGGCTGCTCTGAGCGGGAACTTCCGATGCAGATCCACAACCGCCGTGACGGCGTTGTGGACGGAGTCGGCCGCTACTCGTCGGCGAGCGCGGCTTCGGCGTCGGCCCGCCAGTCGGGCTCTGCCGCCGCCTCGGCTTCCGCCGCGTCGGTCTCTTCGCCCTCTTCGGTCTCTGCAGCTTCGGCCTCTGCAGCCTCGGCAGCGTCGACCTCCCATCGCCTCGAGCTCCGTGTCGGACGGCAGCTCGCCGCCTTCCGGGACGACCTCGGTCTGCACCTCGACCCGGACGTCCTCGAAGAGTCCGATCGGGATCCCGTAGCGGCCGATCCGCTTGATCGGATCGGTCTCGATCTTGCGCCGGTCGACGCGGATTTTCTTGGAGCTCCAGAGTTCGTCCGCGATGTCGGTCGGCGTGACCGAGCCGAAGAGGGAGCCGGTCGGGCCCGCCTTGACCTCGAACCGCAGCACCGTCTTCGAAAGCGTCTCCGCGATCTCGCTCGCCTGCTCGGCGGTCTTCGCCTCGTGGCGCGCGCGCTGGGACTCGCGCTTCTGCAGCTCCGCGACACGCGCCGCCGTCGCCTCCTCGGCGAGCCGCCGGGGGAGGAGGTAGTTGCGCGCGTAGCCGCGGGCGACCGAGACGACGTCGCCTCGGAGGCCGACGTGTTCGACATCCGAGAGGAGGATGACCTCCACGTCAGCGGTCCCCCCGGTCGCCGCGATCGCCGCGGTCCCCGCGGTCGCGCCGGCCGCCGCTGCGCTCCTCCGCGCCCTCGGCGACGTACGGCAGGAGCGCCATCTCTCGCGCGCGCTTGACCGCGGTCGCGACTTGCACCTGATGCCGGCGGCACGCGCCGGTAATGCGGCGGCTGCGGATCTTGCCCTTCTCGGAGATGTAGCGGCGTAGCTGGTTGACGTTCTTGTAGTCGATCTCCGCGATCTTCTCTTTGCAGAAGAAGCAGTTGCGGCGCCTGATCTGCCCCGCGGGACCGCCGGGCCGCCTCCGCTGCTGTTGCTGCTGGTTCTTCTCTCTCGCCATGCCTCTCCTAGAAGGGGATGTCGTCGTCTGCGGCCGCCGGGAAGTCGGCGCTCTCCTGCTGCGCTGCCCCGGCGGGCACGAACTGGTTAGCGCCGCCGTCGCCGTCCCCGCGGCTGCCGAGGAACTGGACGCTGTCGGCCACGATCTCCACGGCCTCGCGCTTGCCGCCGCCGTCCTTGGCCTCCCACTCGCGCCAGCGGAGCTTGCCGTCGACCCCGACCGGCCGGCCCTTGGACAGGTACTGCGCGCAGCTCTCCGCCTGGTTGCCGAAGACCGAGATGCTGAAGTAGTTGGGCGCGTCGACCCAGTTGCCCGACTCGTCGCGCTTGCGGTCGTTGACCGCGACGCGCAGGCTGCAAACGGGCGTGCCGCCGGGCGTGTGCCGCAGCTCCGGGTCCCTCGTCAGGTTCCCCACGGCTGCTCGTCTTCCTCGACGAGCTGCTCCTCCGCGCCAGCGTACTCCGGCTCGGCCGTCTCCGAAACGGCTGTTGCGGGCGGGGCCGGCTCGGCCGGATCAGTCGGCTCAGTCGGCTCGGCGGCGGCCTCCGCGGCCGGGGCAGCGGCGGGAGCCACGAGCTCGTCGCGCGGGGCGCTCGTGCGGGAACCGGCGACGTGCCGGGTCGCCAGGTGTCGCAGCACTGCGTCCTCGATCTTGAGGACGCGGGAGATCTCGTCGAGCGTCGCCGCCTCCGCGTCGAAGACGACGAGGTGGTAGACGCCCTCCTCCTTGTGCGCGATCGGGTAGGCGAGGCGGCGCCGGCCCCAGGCGTCGTGGCTGTGCCACGTGCCGCCGTTCTTGTCGACGAGCTCGCG
Organism: Actinomycetota bacterium; assembly: GCA_005883365.1. Classification (GTDB taxonomy): domain Bacteria; phylum Actinomycetota; class Thermoleophilia; order Gaiellales; family Gaiellaceae; genus Palsa-739. The sequence continues at coordinate 11,746 of VAXA01000037.1, read as the reverse complement.
CGTGCGCGCGACGATGCCCTCCTGGCGGGCCTCGGCCTGCTCGGGGTCCAGCATCATCAGGATCTCGTAGGTCGTCACGTCCCGATGTCCTCCCTTCCCATGGTCTCGACGTCGGCCCCGACTGCCGGCGACGCTCGGGACTGAACGGCGCGATGACGGGGCAGGAAGCGGCGGTCACTGTAGCATCGGCGCATGCGCCGCCTCACCGCCTGGATCGGGGGAGCTGTCGGCGGGATCACCGCCTACCGGTTCTTGCGCAGGGAGCGCGCGGCGACAGCTCCGCCGGAGCCGGAGACCGCTGCGGAGCAGGATGAGCGCGCCGACGAGCTGCGGGCGAGGCTTGCGGAGTCGCGTGCCGCCGAGCCGGTCGTGGCCGAGCCACCCGCCGAACCCATGTCGGAGGAGGAGCCGGCCGCCGAGCCGGAGTCCCCCGAGGCGCGCCGCCGGCAGGTGCACGAGGAAGGCCGCTCCGCCCTCGACGAGATGCAGTCCGAATAGGTCTAGTAGCCGTGACCGCCGCAGCCCGCGGCTGCGAGCACGATGACGAGGAGCAAGAGAAGCGCAGCGAACTCCGGCCTCGGTACGCGTGGCCTGCGAAGCAATGAAATCACCTCCCTGGCGCGGACGGCTTTCGTGAAAGTCCGCGACTGTCACTACGCTGCCGCGCCCGACCTGGTTTCCCGTCCCGCCCGCCGTCGTGCTCGCACCACGACTCCAGGGTTTTGAAGACCCGCTGGGCCACCAGGCCCCGCCGCTCCGGTCCGAGCGTACCGAGCTACTTGTCGTCCGCGAGGTAGTGCGAGTCCCAGCCGGCGGGTGCGTAGGCCTGGCCCGGCGCCGCCGCGCCGACCGAGAGGACGAGAGTGCCTGGCCCGCTCGCGCGTGCCGCACGCTTCGTTCCCGGATCCGTCACCCAGACGCACGTCCCGGCAGGTGCATCCACCTCGTCTCCGTCGACGGTGAACGTCGCCTGCCCCTCGACGACGTAATAGAGCTCGGGGGCGCTGCTGGCGGACTCGTCGTGCTCGGGGATCACGGTGCCGTCGTCCTGCCCGCGCCACAGGTTGATCCCGAACGTCTCGATCCCGAAGTGATGCCGCACCGGGATCCAATGCGGCCATTGGTTCGACGCGATCTCGTCGATGTGGGCCTTCTCGTAAGCAGCCATGGGGCGACCTTATCGCTCTCCGAGCCGTCTGAACAAGGTCTCGGGCGGCAGGTCGGCTAGCGAGTCGAGGACGAGGTCGGCGCCGGCCTCCTCCAGCCCGAGGTCGCGTGTCACGTCGTTGGGGACGGCGATGCAGAAGATTCCGGCGGCCTTCGCGGCTCGGACGCCGTTCGGCGAGTCCTCGAAGGCGACCGCCTCGGACGCATCGACCCCGAGCGCCTGGAGCGCCTCGAGATACAGCGTCGGTGACGGCTTTGCTCGGGCCGGATCCCCGTCGGCGGTGTAGATCGCGTCCCAGCCGACCGCCTCCTCCAGCCGCTCGAGATGCATGTCGACCCAGCGGCGAGTCGAGCTGGAGACGATCGCCCGCTTAAGTCCGTGGCGGCGGGCCGAGGCGAGGTACTCCTCGATCCCCGGACGCAGCTCCTCCGCCTCGATCATGGCGATCTCGTGGGCATAACGTCGTTCGTTCAGCGTCTCCCGCTCGAGCGGCTCGCCCACCAGCTCCTCGAGGTGGTCCATCGGATTCCACGGTGCGTGCGTGGTGCCGACGAGCGTCGCCCACAGGTCCGTCGGCAGCTCGTGCCCGTGCTCGCGGTAGAGGAGTTCCCAGCCGGCCCGCGAGGCGAGCTCCGTGTCGAGGATGAGGCCGTCGAAATCGAACAGGAAGGCGCGGACCTGCACGGGCGGTCAGAGTACGCGCGTGGCGATCCTAGGCGTCGATGTCGGCGGCACGTTCACCGACGCCGTGCTCGTCGAGGAGGGACGCATCCGGACGGCCAAGGTGCCGACGGCGGCTCGGCAGGAGAAGTCGGTGATCGCCGCGGCGCGCGCTGTCGGCGACGGGGACGGGGTGGCGCGCTTTGCGCACGGAACGACGGTCGCCACGAACGCGCTCCTCGAGCGGCGCGGCGCCCGCACCGCGTACGTCGGCAACGCAGGCTTCGAGCACCTCCTTCACCTGCGCCGGCGGCCGGCACGGGCCCGAAGGAGAGCTCGAGCCGCTCGATCTCGACTCGCTCCCCGATCTCGGCGACGCGGAGGCCGTCGCTGTCTGCCTTCTCTTCGCGTTCCGCGATCCCTCACATGAGCAGGCGGTCGCGGCCGAGCTGCGGCGCCGCCATCCCGGCGTCCACGTCGTCGCGTCGCACGAGCTCGCGCCCGAGTTCCGGGAGTACGAGCGCGCCTCGACGACGGCCGCCGACGCCTACCTGGCGCCCGGCGCGGCGCGCTACCTGCGCGCGCTCGCTGCGGCCGCCGCGGAGGCCGGGCTGCCCGAGCCCGTCGTGATGCTCTCCTCCGGCGGCGTCGTCCCCGCAAAGGAAGCCGCGGCGCACCCCGCGCGGCTGCTCGTCTCCGGGCCGGCGGGCGGCGTCGTCGGCGCGGGGCTCGTCGCGCGCCGAGCAGGCTTCGAAGACGCGATCGCCTTCGACATGGGCGGCACCTCCACGGACGTCTGCCTCCTCCCGGGCGGCCGGGCCGCGCGGGTGCCCCAGCGCGAAGTCGGAGGCCTGCCGATCAGGCTGCCCTCGGTGGACGTGCACACGGTCGGCGCGGGCGGAGGCTCGCTCGTCCGGCGCGATGCGGGCGGCGCGCTGCGGGTCGGGCCGGAGTCGGCCGGGGCGGATCCCGGCCCAGCCTGCTACGGCCGCGGCGGCGGCCCCACGGTCACCGACGCGAATCTCCTGCTCGACCGGCTGCCCGGCGAGCTGCCGGGCGGGCTCGTCCTCGATCGGGACGCGGCGGCGGCGGCTCTCGACGGGATCGATCCCGCCGCGGTCGTCGAGGTGGTGAACGCCGAGATGCTGCGGGCGTTGCGCGTCGTCTCGGTCGAGCGCGGCCACGATCCTCGCGAGTTCGCGCTCGTCGCCTACGGCGGCGCCGGCCCGCTGCACGCGTGCGCGCTCGCTGAGGAGCTGGGGATGGAGGCCGTGCTCGTGCCGGCAGCCGCGGGAGTTCTCTCCGCGCTCGGCCTCGCGGCCGGCGACGAGCGGCGCGACCACGTCGTCTCGCACGTCCGGCCGCTCGGCGTAGTGGACGATCTGCCGCCTGCCGGTGAGGCGGACCTCCGCTACCGCGGCCAGTCCTTCGAGCTGACCGTTCCGCTAGGGGACGAACCCGGGCTCGCGGAGCGCTTCCACCGCGCGCACGAGGAGCGTTACGGCTACGCCGACCGCGGGCGCGAGGTCGAGCTCGTCGCCGTCCGCACCGCGGACGTCGTGCCTGGCCCGGAGCTGGCGCTGCCGGATGGCGAACCACAGCACTTGCCCGGGCCGGCCCTGCTCGAACTCGAGGGGTCGACCTTGTGGATTCCCCCTGGGTGGGAGGGGGCTAGGGATGGTCCCAGCTGGGTCGTGACGCGTGAATGACGTGATCGCACCGATTCAGCTTCAAGTGATCGGCGCGTCGTTGCGGTCGATCGCGGAAGAGATGGGAGCCGTCCTGATCCGCTCCTCCTTCTCCGCCAACATCAAGGAGCGGCGCGACTGCTCGACCGCCCTGTTCGACGAGCGCGGGCGGATGATCGCGCAGGCGGAGCACATCCCGGTTCACCTCGGCGCGATGCCCGATGCGGTCGCGGCCGTCATGCGGCTCGGGCTCGAGCCGGGTCAGGTGACGATCCTCAACGACCCGTACACAGGCGGCACGCACCTGCCTGACGTGACCCTCGTCTCGCGCACCGCTCTCGGCTTCGCGGTCTCGCGCGCGCACCACGCCGACGTCGGCGGGATCGAGCCTGCGAGCCTGCCCGCCTTCTCGCGCACGCTCGAGGAGGAGGGCGTGATCCTGCCGCCGCAGCTCCTCACCGACGAAGTGCTCGATCGCTTCGTCGAGGCGACGCGGCAGCCGGAGGAGCGGCGAGGCGACCTCCGCGCCCAGCTCGCCGCGCACCGTCTCGCCGAGCGGCGGCTCGAGGAGCTGTGCGCACGGCGCGGCCGCGACCGCGTCGCCGCCGCAAGCGACGAGCTGTACGCCTACTCCGAACGGATAGTGCGGGCGGCGCTCGCCCAGCTCCCGGACGGGCGCGGCGAGGCCGAGGACGTCGTCGAGGCGGTCGACGGCGATCTCCCGATCCGGTGCGCGGTCGAGATTGCAGGCGACGAGATACGGATCGACTTCACGGGGACGGCGCCGCAATACGACGGCAACCTCAACTGTCCGCTCGCGGTGACGAAGTCGGCCTGCTACTTCGTCGTCCGCTGCCTCACCGAGCCGGACCTGCCGGCCTCGGGCGGCGCCTTCGCGCCCGTCACCGTGACCGCACCGGACGGCTGCCTTGTCAACGCGCGCCGGCCGGCAGCCGTCGTCGCCGGCAACACCGAGACCTCGTCGCGCATCGTCGACGTGGTCTTCGCTGCGCTCGGCGAGCTTCTTCCGGTGCCGGCGGCGGGCCAGGGGACGATGAACAACCTCGCCTTCGGCAACGACCGTTTCACCTACTACGAGACGGTGGGCGGCGGCCAGGGTGCCTGCCCTGAGGGCGACGGACCGAGCGGCGTCCACGTCGCGATGTCGAACACGCTGGCCACGCCGGCCGAAGCGATCGAGCTCGAGTATCCGCTCCGCGTCGAGCGCTGGGAGCTGCGGCTCGGTTCGGGCGGCGCGGGCGCCCATCGCGGCGGCGACGGCGTCGTGCGCGAGCTGCGGGTGCTCGAGGACTGCCGGCTCTCGGTGCTCGCCGAGCGGCGGCGGCACATGCCGCCGGGCCGCGGCGGAGGGGAGGACGGTGCTCGAGGCCGGACCCTCGTGAACGGCGACGAGCAGCCGCCGAAGCTGACGCGGCAGCTGCATGCGGGCGACGTCGTCCGGCTCGAGACGCCGGGCGGCGGCGGCCAAGGGGCGGAGTAGGCTCAGGGGCAATGGAGCGTCCGGTCAAGGTCGCGTGCGCGCAGGTCGAGCCCGTCGTGCTCGACCGGGAGGCGACGCTAGACAAGCTCGAGACGGTCGCCGGCGAGGCCGCGCGCGAGGGGGCCGAGCTCGTCGTCTTTCCGGAGACATTCGTGCCGGTCTACCCGTCGTCGCTCTGGGCCAAAGCGTTCGCCGGCTGGGAGGCTCAGGGCGCGAAGGAGACGTTCGCGCGCCTCGCGCAGGAGTCGGTTGCCGTCGGCTCGCCCGCCGAGCGCCGGATCGCCGCAGTGGCGCAGGAGCTCGGCATTTGGATCGTGACCGGCGTCAACGAGGTCGAGCCCGAGCGGCCCGGGACGATCTACAACGCGCTCCTCTACCACTCGCCGGCCGGGGACCTCGCCCTCCATCACCGCAAGCTCGTGCCGACCAACCACGAGCGGCTCGTCTGGGGCCAGGGCGACGGCCGCGGCCTCACGGCGGTCGAGACCGGCTTCGGCCGGCTCGGCGGCCTGATCTGCTGGGAGAACTACATGCCGCTCGCGCGCGTCGCGCTCTACGAGTCGGGCGTCGAGATCTACGTCGCCTCGACCGCCGACGACGGCGACGCATGGCAGCAGACGCTCGTCCACATCGCCCGGGAGAGCCGCGCGTACGTCGTCGCGCCGGCGCACTTCCAGCGGGAGTCGGCGTATCCGGACGACTTCCCGCTGGCCTCGGATATCGCGGGGGCGGGGACGATCGGCCGCGGCGGCAGCGCGATCCTCGCTCCCGACGGCTCGTACCTGGCGGGGCCGCTGTACGACGAGGAGGCCATCCTCTACGCGGAGCTCGATCCAGGGCGCCTGCTCGCCGAGCGCCAGCGCTTCGACCCGGTCGGCCACTACAGCCGGCCGGACGTCCTCCAGCTCACAGTTCGCGTGGACGGTGCGCCGACGAGTACACGTCCTTCCGCGCGATCTTCCCGTCCCTGAGCGGGAACACGTCGACGCCGTCCCACTCCTTCGAGCCGCTCGACGCCGTCCACTCGCAGACGGCGAAGTCGTCGCCGACATAGAGCGAACGCGTCGTGAACCGCAGCTTCGGGTTGTTGCGGAAGATCTGGGCGATGTGCTCGCGGACGGCTGCGGCGCCTTCCGCGCGCTCGTCAGCCGTGTGGTTGTCGAAGACGATGTCCGTATGGTGGAGCTCGTGGATCGCGTCGAGGTCCTGCGCGTTCCAGGCCGCGTTGTAGCGCTCGATCAGCTCGCGGACGTTCATCGCCGTCGACGCAGGACTCTCGCATCTCCGACGCGCCGTGTCACCCCGTCGGCGTCGAAGCGCTCGAGATAGAGCTGGGCCGTCTTCCTCCCGACACCGAGGGCGTCGCGGAAACGGGCGAGCGTGATCCCGTCGACGAGGGCGGCCCGCGCCCGCTCGTAGGCCGCCGGGGAAATCGCATAGCCGTCACCGAGGCGCACGAGCCGCCCCTGCTCCTCGAGGAAGCGGGCGAGCGGCGCATCCTCGACGCGCACCGGCTCGAGGCCGAGCTGCGCCTCGACGGCCGCGGCGGCCTCGGCGCGCTCGCCGAGTCCGGCCGCGGAGCCGGGCCGGTACAGCTTCGCGCCGCGCCGCTCGAGGCCGAGGTGGGGGACGACGGCCTCGGCCCATGGCTCCGACGGCACCGGGACGCCCGGATCGAGCGGGTCGGCCGCCTCGAGCGCGGCGTCGAGAGAGGCCCGGAGCTCGTCCAGCCACTCCGGCGACCACGCCCATTCGCCCTCCACTTCGACGCCGACGCGCCGCAGCTCGCTCGCGCGCACGGGCGCGTGTACGAGCACCTCGCCGCGCTCGAGCGCCTCGAACCGGGCTGGGTCGGCATGGCGCGGCGGTGCCGGATCGAGGACGACCCCACCGCCGACCGTCGTCCCGGCACGGAGCACGACATGGTCGCCGCGCGCGGCTACGACCGGGCGGGACAGGCGCAGCTGGGCGAAGCGGTCGCCGGCGACCGCGACGCGAGCGGCAGTCTCCGAGGTGCCGTGGTGGAGCATGACGCGGGGCGGGATCTCCGCCAGAGGATCGAGCGTGACGTCGAGCCGGAAGCTCGGCCTGAACACCCCGGGCGAGACGAGGACGTCGCCGCGGCGCAGCTCCCGTCGCTCCACGCCCGGGAGAGAGACCGCGACGCGCTGTCCCGCCTCGGCGCGCTCGACGGACCGGTCGTGCACCTGCACGCTCCGCACCCGCACGGTCCGGCCGCGCGGCTCGACGCGCAGCGCGTCGCCCTCCCCGATCGTCCCCGACCAGAGCGTCCCCGTCGCGACCGTGCCGATGCCGCGAAGGGAGAAAGAACGGTCGACGTACAGCCTCGCCGGCCCGTCGGCACCGGGCTTCGCGACGCGCGACGCGACTTCCGCGAGCGCCGCACGAAGCTCGTCGAGCCCGGCGCCGGTTCGGGCGCTCGTGGCGACGACCGGCGCGCCGGGGACGAGCTCCTCCGCCTCGACACGCGCGAGCTCGAGCGTCTCCTCGTCGACGAGGTCCGCTTTCGTCAGCGCGACGACTCCCCGCTCGATCCCGAGCAGGCGCAGGATCGCGAGGTGCTCGTGCGTCTGCGGGCGCGCTCCCTCGCCGGCGTCGATCACGAGGAGAAAGACGTCGATACCGCTCGCGCCCGCGACCATCGTCCGGACGAAACGCTCGTGCCCGGGGACGTCGACGACGGAGAGGCTCGTGCCGTCCGGCAGCTCGAGCGGCGCATAGCCGAGGTCGATCGAGATGCCGCGCTCGTGCTCCTCGGGCAGGCGGTCGGTGTTCTTGCCGGTCAGGGCCTCGACGAGCGCCGTCTTGCCGTGGTCGATGTGACCCGCGGTGCCGACCGTCAGGGGCACGGCCGCGCCTCGATCGCACCGGCCTCGTGGAAGGCGACAGGCTCCCAGCCGGACTCCTCCAGAAGTGAACGCCAATCCTCCTCCGTCCGCTCGCGGCCGGCCGAGATGACGAGCATGAGGAGGTCGAGCCACTTCGCACCGGAGGGCTCGTTCCCCGGCTGGATGATGGACTCGATCAGGAGGAGGCGCTCGCCCGCCGACGCGCGAACCGTGCGCAGGATGCGCAGTGCCGCTTCGTCGTCCCAGTCGTGGATGATCGTCGAGAGGACGTGCACGTCCCCCCGCGGCACGCCGTCGAAGAAGCTGCCCTCGACGAACGTCAGCCGCTCGCCGAACGACGGCTCGTCGCGCACCGTCTCCGGCAGGTCGAAGACGATCCCGCGCATCCCGGGGTGCCGGTCGAGGAGCGCGCGCAGGAGCGAGCCGTTGCCGCCGCCTACGTCCACGACCAGCTCGTCGCCGCGCAAGCCGACCGCGTCGATCCGCTCGATCCGCCTCTGCCAGTTCTGCTCCATTGCCCGGTCGAACAGGGCGCGCTCCTCGGGATGGCTGCCCAGCCACGACCAGAACTCGTCGCCGAACACTCGCGGGAAGGGCGCCTCGCCGCTCGCGTCGAGCGCCGCGACGGCTTGGAGCCAGGGGCCTCCGAAGAGCCGCGCGAACGCATCCCAGCCGTCCGCCGTCAGGGTGGAGGACGCATCGGTGTTCGCGAAGACGCGCGGCTCGACCTCCGCAAAGATGCCGTCGCTCGCCAGCGCGCGCAAGACGCGGTAGAGGACGTCCGCGTCGGCGCCCCTTCGCGCGGCGAGCTCGTCGACGCTGCGGGGGCCGTCGGCCAACGCGTGCGCGACGCCATGCTCGGCGGCGAGCGCGAGCGCACGGGTCACCAACCCTCCGCGCAGGGCATCCCAGACGTCGGTCATCTCCGCGCGGCACGAACGGCGGTAGCGGCCTCCTCGGCGTCGGCGTCCGTCAGCGTGAGGCAGTCCAACAGCAGCCGGCCGTCGCGGACGACGCCGACGACCGGCGGCTCGCCGGCGCGCAGCGGCTCGGCTAGCGACTCCTCGAGGGCGCAGGCGAAGCTCGGCAGCTCCGCGAGCGGCAGGGCGCCGCCGCCGACGCGTCCGACCGTCTCCTCGACCTCGCCGCCGGTCGCCGCCGCGAGCCGTTCGGCGCGCTCGCGCACAGCCTGCGTCTCTTGTCCGAGCGTCCGCAGGACGGGAATCCGCTCCGGCGCCTCGAGGTGCAGGAGGAGCGTCCCTTCGAGCGCCGCGAGCGAGAGCTTGTCGATCCGCAGCGCGCGTTGCAGGGGGTGGCGGCGCAGCCGCTCGACGAGGTCCGCGCGGCCGAGCACGATGCCCGCCTGTGGGCCGCCGAGCAGCTTGTCGCCCGAGAAACAGACGAGATCGGCGCCGGCGGCGAGTGCCTCGCGCGCGGTGGGCTCCGCCTCGACAGGCGTGACCGCGCCGGAGCCGAGGTCGTCGACGAGCGGGAGGCCGTGGCGGCGCGCGACTGCGGTGACCTCCTCGAGCCGGGGCCGCTCTTCGAAGCCGACAACGCGGAAATTCGACTGGTGGACGCGGAGAACGACGGCCGTTTCGGGGCCGATCGCGTTCTCGTAGTCGGCTGCCCGCGTCCGGTTGGTCGTCCCGACCTCGACGAGCCGGGCGCCGGAGCGCGCGAGGACGTCCGGGATCCGGAAGCCGTCGCCGATCTCGATCAGCTCGCCGCGTGAGACGACGACGTCCCGTCCTTCGGCGAGCGCCGCGAGCGCGAGCAGGACGGCCCCCGCGTTGTTGTTGACCACGAGCGCCGATTCCGCGCCGGTCAGCCGGCGCAAGATGGCGACGACGTGGTCCTGGCGCGACCCGCGGACGCCCTCGGAGAGGTCGAACTCGAGGTTGGAGTAGCCGCGGCCGGCCTCGACGACCCGGGAGAGCGCCTCCTCCGCGAGCGGCGCGCGGCCGAGATTCGTATGGACGACGACGCCGGTCGCGTTGAGCACGCGCCGCAGGCGCGGCCGCCGCGCGTCGCGCAGCTCCTCCCGGAGCCGCGCGGCGAGATCCCCCGGATCCGCGCCGCCCCGGATCTCCTCCCGCGCGCGGTCGATGACGGCCCGCGCCGCGTCCACCGCGAGCGGGTCGCCGGCCTCGCGCGCGAGCTCGTCCACCGAGGGCAGATCGCGGAGCTCCATCGCGGCGAACGCTACTGCGCGTCCGCCTTTTCCGGGGCATGCGGGCTCGCCTTCCCGTCTCCTGCACGGTAGGCGTCGAGCACCGTCTCGAGCGCGATGCGGGGCTCGTCAGTCAGGGTCAGGAGAGCGAGGTCGTCCGCCGAGACCATGCCGTCGGCGAGGGCGCTGCGGCGCACCCATTCGAGCAGCGGCGTCCAGTACGCCTCGCCCATCAGGACGACCGGGAAGTGGACGATCTTGCCGGTCTGGATCAGCGTCAGTGACTCGAACAGCTCGTCGGCCGTGCCGAAGCCGCCGGGGAAGACGCAGAAGCCCTCCGCCGCCTTCACGAACATCGTCTTGCGGGCGTAGAAGTGGTCGAAGGTGAGCGCGAGGTCGAGGTAGTCATTCGTCTTCTGCTCGTGCGGCAGCTCGATCCCGAAGCCGACCGAAAGCCCGCCGCCCTCCTGGCAGCCGCGGTTCGCCGCCTCCATCACGCCCGGCCCGCCGCCGGTGACGACGGCCCAGCCCGCCTCGGCGAAGAGGCGCCCCGTCTCGCGCGCGAGCTCGAACGGCCGCGACCCCTCCGGCGCTCGCGCCGAGCCGAAGCAGGAGACCGCAGGGCGATCGATCCGCTCGACCGCCTCGAACCCGGCGAGGAACTCGCTCCCGATCGCCTGCGAGCGCTGACGGAGGTGCTCGAGGCTGTGATGCGTCTGGAGGAGGTCGCGGTCCTCCATCACAGCATCCCGCTGTGGCGGGTCGCGAGCAGCCCGCCTACGAGCGCCGCTGCGATGAGCCCGTACAGAACCGCGATCAGCATGGCGTGTTCCCGGTCCGGTGGGACCGCCTCGACTGGGACGCCGTTCTCGTAGCGGATCCAGCCGCGCCGGGACTCCGAGATCGCCCGGAAGACGGTGCCGCCGTCGAGGAAGCCGATCGGCAGCGCGTTGAAGGCGTTGAGCAGGAAGCCGATGTTGGCCAGCACCACGAGCCACGTCGAGTCGCGAGCCGAGCCGACGGCCCACACCGCCGCGGCGGACAGGCCGCCCACCAACGGTCCGGCGAGCGAGATGAGTGCGCTCCGCCACGGCGGCAGCCCCGCATGCCTGACCGTGACGAACGCGCCGAGGAAGGGGATGAAGGTCGGAAGCGAGACCGGTACGCCCTGCCGGCGCGCCTCGGCCACGTGACCGAGCTCGTGCACGAGGATCAGCAGGACGAGGCCGAGCCCGAACTTCCAGCTCCCGAACCAGAACGAGTAGGCGGCGAAGGACACGAAGAAGGCGAAGAACTTCCCGAACAGGAAGCCCCACTTGAGGGCCGCCCCGCCGATCACGATCGCGCTTCCGCCGAGCCGCTCGAGCGAGCGGCGGACGATGCCGCGTTCCTGTTCGGCCTGCGCGCTCACGACCCTCGGCCGATCCATTCCTCGCCGCCGGCGTAGACCTCTTTCTTCCAGAGCGGGATCGACGTCTTCAGCGTCTCGATCGCCTCGCGGCAGGCGTCGAGGGCGGCCGAGCGGTGCGGGGCGGAGACGGCGATCACGACGCTCGCCTCCCCGATCTCGACCCGCCCGAGCCGGTGATGGACGGCGACTCCGCAGAGCCCATGCCGCTCCGTGAGCTCGGCGGCCAGTCGCTCGAGCATCTCCTCCGCCATCTCCTCGAACGCCTCGTACTCGAG
>VAXA01000031.1:9487-10065 GCA_005883365.1 Actinomycetota bacterium | reverse complement strand
GAGAAGGTCGGGGAGCTGCTCGACGTCCTCGAGGAGACGGGCCTTCGCGAGGACACGATCGTCGTCTTCGGCTCCGACCACGGCGACATGCTCGGCGAGCGGGGCCTCTGGTACAAGATGACGTTCTTCGAGGACTCCGCGCGCGTGCCGCTGGTCGTGCACGCACCGACACGCTTTGCGGCGGCGCGCGTGGCCCAGCCCATCTCGCTCCTCGACCTGCTCCCGACGCTTGTCGACCTCACGGGGGCGGAGGCCGAGCACAGCCTCGTGCCGCTGCTCCGTGGCGAGGCGCTGGAGCCGCGAACGGTCGCCTGCGAATACCTGGGAGAGGGGACGCGCGCACCCGCGGTGATGCTACGCGAGGGGAGCCTCAAGTACATCCGCTGCCCCGGTGATCCCGACCTCCTCCACGATCTCGACGCGGATCCGCTCGAGCTCGAGAACCTCGCGCCGGGGCACCCGGAGACCGAGCGCCTGCGTGCCCGCGTCGAGCGGGACTGGGACATGGAGGCGCTGGCCGCCGAGGTGGTGGCGAGCCAGCAGCGGCGGTTCCTCGTCTCGCGCGCACTCGAGCATGG
>VAXA01000031.1:0-9473 GCA_005883365.1 Actinomycetota bacterium | reverse complement strand
AGCCAGGCCAGGCTGCCGCGCACGTGACGCACTTGTGGAGGGCGCGAAGGAGCGCCGGGCCACGCTCGTCTGCGCTCTCGCTGCGCAGCTCGCTGGGCGCGTACGAGAAGCCGGTGCGGAGGCTCGGCCACGCACCGTGGGTCGAGCCGCCGGACCCCGTGTGCCCGAATGCGTCGCGGACGGGACCGAGGCGTGCGAGCTCGGTCCAGAGTTCGAAGCCGTGGCCGAAGGCGTACACGCGGCCCGTGACGGCGCACGTGCCGCGCGACAGCTCCTCGATCGCGGCTTCCTGCAGCAGCGGTGATCCGTAGAGCCGGGCGAGGGCGCGTGCGCTGCCGATTCCGTTCGCGGACGGGATCTCGGCCCGGTGGACGCGTGGGTCGTTGAAGTCGAGCTGGCCGGTGCCGTAGATCGCGTCGAATAGCGGCCCCGGCCCGTCGCCGGCGTAGGTGAGGCCGTAGCCGGGTGCCGCGACGAGCCGCGCGACACGGGGCTCGAGCTGCTCGGGGAGACCGATCCAGAACTCGAGCTCGAGCGGCCCGGCGATCTCCTCGGCGACGAAGCGTCCCGGCCTACGTCCGTCGATGCGCCGGATCAGCTCGCCGCAGATCACCCCGAACGTGTGGCCGTGGTAGGCGAGGCGCGTCCCCGGCGGCCATAACGCCGGCTCGTCCGCCAGCCGCTCGGCGAGCACGGGCTGATCCAGTAGTTGCTCAGCCGCGAACGGAGGCTGGAGCCCCGGCACGCCCGCGGTGTGGCCGAGCACGTGGCGGACGAGGATCCCCTCCTTCCCGGCGGCGCCGAACTCCGGCCAGTACCGCGCGACCGGGGCGTCGAGCTCGGCAAGGCCCCGCTCGAGCAGGAGCAGCAACGCGGTCGCAACGACGCCTTTCGTTCCGGAGAAGACGAGGACGAGCGTGTCCTCGACGAAGTCGCCACCCCAGAGGTCGAGGACCGGCTCGCCGTCGACGACGGCGGCGAAGGCCGCACCTCCGGCGGCGCCGTCGAGCGTCGCGGCGAACGCCTCGGCCACCGGCTCGTAGCCGGGTGCGACCGTGCCGGAGACGGCGCTCACGCGCCGGCGGCGAGTGCGAGCTCCATGCTCGGCGTGTCAGCCAGGAGCGCCTTCGTGTACGCATCCTGCGGCGAGGCGAGTACGTCCTCGACCTTGCCGCGCTCGACGATCCGGCCGGCGTTCATCACCGCGACCTCCTCCGCGATCGTCCGGATCAGGGCGAGGTTGTGCGTGACGAAGAGGAGCCCCAGCTTCATCTCGCGCTGCAATTCGGCGATCAGGTCAATGATCGCCGCCTGCACCGAGACATCGAGCGCGGATGTGATCTCGTCGCAGACAAGCAGCGTCGGCTCGGCTGCGAGCGCACGTGCTATCGCCACCCGCTGGCGCTCGCCGCCGCTGAGCTCGTGCGGGTAGCGCGTCATCGCGGACGGATTCAGCCGGACTCGCTCGAGCGTCGCGACGACGCGCTCGTGCGTCTCGCGGTGATCGAGGTCGAAGAAGAGCCCGAGCGGCTGGGAGACAATCTGCGCGATCGTCTTCCGGGGGTTGAGCGAGCTGTACGGGCTCTGGAAGATGTACTGGAGCCGGCGCCGGTCGTCGCGGCTCCGCGCACGCGCGCCGGCGGCGAGCGGTTTCCCGTACAGCGCGAGCTCCCCTTTGAAGTCACGGTGCAGGCCGGCGATGCAGCGCGCGAGCGTCGTCTTGCCCGAGCCGGACTCTCCCACGAGCGCGACGCATTGCCGCGGCAGCACGGAGAGGTCGATCCCGAACAGGAACTGCCGGTCGCCATGCCACGCGTCGAGACCGCGAACGGAGACGAGCGTCGTAGCAGTATCCGGCTCCGGCAGCTCCGGTGCCGGCCGCCGTTCGCTGACGCCCAGCGCGCTGATCTCGGCGTGGCGGACGCAACGAACGAAATGACCCTCCCCCGACTGCTCGAGCGGCGGCAGCTCGATCGTGCAGGCCTCGACCGCGTACGTGCAGCGCGGCGCGAAGAAGCAGCCGTCAGCGCGCTGGCCGGGACGCGGCGCCGTGCCCGCGATGCCCTCGAGCGCGTGCCGGCCGGACATCTCCGGGATCGCCTCGACCAGCCTCCGCGTGTACGGGTGCGCGGCCGCCCGGAAGAGGACGCGCTCCGGTCCGTTCTCGACGATCCTGCCCGCATACATGACGGCGACGCGGTCGGCGAGGGTCGCGACGACGGCGAGGTCGTGACTGACGTAGAGGGCCGCAACGCCGTGCGCGCTGCACAGGTCGCGGACGGTCGAGAGCACATGCGCTTGCGTGGTGACGTCGAGCCCCGTCGTCGGCTCGTCGAGGACGATCACGCGCGGCCGGCACGCGAAGGCCATCGCGAGCCCGACCCGCTGCTGCTGGCCACCGGAGAGCTGGTGCGGATAGCGGCGGAGGAACCCGTCGTCGGACGGCAGCAGCACCTCCTCGAGCATTTCCCGCATACGGGCCGCCCGCGCGGCGCGCGAATCGCCGAACGCGTGCGTCTCGAGCACCTCCTCGAGCTGCGTGCGGATGCGCAGCGCCGGGTTGAGCGCCGACGCCGGATCCTGCGGCACGTAGGAGACGGTCTTGCCGCGGAGCCCGCGCAGCCCCGCTGGCGAGAGGCCGAGGATGTCGCGCCCCTCGACGCGAACCTCCCCGCCGGTGATCCGCGCGCCGCGGCGGGTGTGGCCGAGCAGCGCGAGCCCGACCGTCGACTTGCCCGACCCCGACTCGCCCACGAGCCCGAGCACCTCGCCGGCGCCGATTGCAAAGGAAATGTCGTCGACGATGTCGTCGCCGCGGCCCTCGACCTCGACCCGCAGCCCGACGACCTCGAGGACGGGCGGCGTCATTCTCCACCCGTGCGGTCGATGCCGGCCGAGGCGCGCGAGAGGCCGTCGCCGATCAGGCTGGTGCCGATCGTGAGCAGCGCGATCGCGATCACGGGCATCAGGACGCCCCACGGCTGGATGGTCAGCCCCTGCTGGTTCTCGTTGATCATCAGACCCCAGTCGGCGGCCGGCGGCTGCTCGCCGAAGCCGAGGAAGCTGAGGCTCGCAATGAGGCCGATCGCATAGGTCAGGCGCAGGCTGGCCTCGACCATCAGCGGGCTGGTGATGTTCGGAAGGATCTCGCCCAGGAGGAGCTTGGCACGCGGTTCCCCCAGCGCCTCCGCCGCCTGGACGAAGTCGCGCTCGACGATCTCGGCGGAAGCCCCACGCGTGACCCGCGCGACGCGTGGCATCGTCGTCAGGCCGACGACGAGCACGATCAGCCACAGCTTCGGGCCGACGGTCGAGACGGCAACGAGTGCCAGCACGATCGACGGGAAGGCGAGGATAACGTCCATGATCCGCATGAGCACGTCGTCGAGGAGCCCGCGCGAGTAGGCGGAGACAAGGCCGATCGAGACGCCGAGGACGAGCCCGATCGCGGTCGCCGCCGTCGAAAGGCCGAGGATCGAGCGGCCGCCCCAGAGGAAGCGGCTGAGCACGTCGCGCCCGAGTGCGTCGGTGCCGAGCGGAGTCGATCCGCCGGGCTTGCCGTAGGGGATGTTCGCGAACGCGGCCGGATCGTGCGGGGCGAAGAACGGGCCGATCAACGCCGTCCCCACGAGCAGGAGCATGAGCAGGACACCGACCTTCGTTCGCGGCAGCCGCCACGCACGCCGGAGCAGGACGACGATCGGCCGTCGCCTCTTCGGCAGAGCCAGCGGAGCGGCGGCGGCCGCGACGCCGCTCATTTCAGCGACGTCCGCAGCCGTGGGCTGACCAGAATCGTCGCGACGTCGGCCGCGACGTTGAGGAAGACGTAGGCGGCGGCGATCAGGATCCCGAGCGCCTGCACCGTAGGCAGGTCGCGGTTGTGGACGGCGCCGACGAACGCGCGTCCGATCCCGGGATAGGCGAAGACGAACTCGACGACGACGATGCCGCCTGCGAGATATGCGAGGTTGAGTGCGATCACCTGAATCGCCGGCGCGATGCCATTCGGGAGCGCGTGCCGCCAGAGCACGGTCTGCTCACGCAGCCCCTTGAGCCGGGCCATCTCGACGTAGTCGCTCTCGAGCACCTCGATCATCGAGGCGCGCATGATCCTCGCGATGTACGGCGTGACCGCGAACACGAGCGCAATCACCGGAAGGACGAGCTCCTTCGGATAGTTCCACGGATGGCCGCCGGGCGGGATCAGCGAGACCGGCGGCAGGAAGTGGAAGAGCGACGTGCCGAGCAGCACCACGAGCAGGATCGCGGTCACGAACTCCGGCAGCGCGGCCAGCGCGAGCAGCACGATCGAGGTGGTGTGGTCGAAGACGCCGTCGCGGCGGCGGGCGGCGATGGCGCCGAGGGCGATCGAGAGCGGCACGCTGATCACTGCGGCGATCAGCATCAGGACCCCGGAGTTCTCGATTCGTGCGCCGATCACGGAGGTGACCGGCTGCTGGCTGCCGGTGAGCGAGTTACCGAGGTCGCCCCTGAAGATGCCGCCCAGCCAATGGAGGTACTGCGACACGACCGGCTCGTTGAGATGAAGCTGCTTGCGCAGAGTCGCCAGCGACTCCGGCGTCGCGTTCCGGCCGAGGAACGCACGCGCGGCATCACCGGGCAGCGTCTGCGTGGCCGCGAAGACGACGATCGAGACCAGGAAGAGCGTGAGTAGGCCGAGCAGAACGCGACGGAGGACGAAGCCCCACACGCCGCGCGGCCGCGGGACGATCCCCCTCGCCCGCTCGAACCCTGCGGCGACTGTGCTCATCCGCCCGCGCCTGCCGGCCGGCGGCCCGGGGAGGCGGCGCGGTAGCCGAGCCGCCTCCCCGTCGCGCTGCTAGCCGAACCAGAAGGTCCGGAAGCCACTGCCGAAGTTGTTCAATTGCATGACGCCCTTCCAGCCCGGAACGAGCCCCCGTAGCTTGGTGTTGTAGCCGTCGAGGAAATTGCTGAAGCCCCAGATGATGTAGCCGCCGTGGTCGTACTCGAGCTTCATCATCTCGTGCTCGATCTCGTACCGCTTCTTCCTGTTAATGGTCCGCAACGCTTCCCGATAGAGCGTCAGGAACTTCCTGTCGGCCGCGTCGGGCCAGTGCGTCTCGTTGTACGGCGAGGTGGGAATGCTTCCGGCCGCGACCTGGGACAGGTAGTTCCGGGTCCCCCAGAAGTCGGTCGAGAACGGCCATTTGAGGTACTGCGCGCCGTAGAAGGTGCCACTGTCGAGGATCTTCACGTTGACCTTCACTCCGGCCGCCCGCGCCTGCTGGGCGAAGACCTGCGCGCCCTCGTTCATGCCGAGCGCCCCGTTCGTCGACTGCAGGTCGACGGTCAGGTGCGTTTGGCCTGCTGCCTTCAGGAGCGACTTCGCCTGCGCGATGTCCTGATGACGCTGGGGCAGCGCGTGGTCGTAGGCAGTGTCGAACGGGGCGTACATGTCGTTGCCCACATGCCCGTGGCCGGAGAGGGCCTGCTTCACCATCTGGGGGCGGTCGGCGATCAGCCGCATCGCCTTCCGCACGCGGGCATCGTTGAATGGAGCCGTGTCGACCCGCATGCACAGCGGCGTCCACTGGGCTGTCGGCGACTCGAGCACCTTCCTCCCCGAGCGGCCGTTGACGATTCCGACCTGCGCCGGCGGGATGTTTGTGATCGCGTCGACCTGTCCACCGAGAAGCGCGTTCACGCGCGCAGTGTCGTCCGGGAAGTCGATGATCACGACCCCATCGAAGTACGGCTGCCCGTGCCGCCAGTAGTTCGGGTTCCGGACGTGCACGCTCTGCTGGCCCGGCGTGAAGCTCTTCAGCTTGTAGGGCCCGGTGCCCACGTTCGGCTTCGCCTTGCCGATCGCGTGCGGGCTGTAGCCGACAGGCACGATCCCTGCCACGTACTGGCCGAGCGCGTCGAGGATTGTCGCGTCCGGATGCTTGAGGTGCAGGCGGACGGTGCGCTTGTCGAGCTTCTTCATCCCGTGCGGGTTCACCGACGACAGCGCAGCGCCGCCGAACAGCTTCAGCTTCGGGTCGATCAGGCGGTGCAGCGAGTAGATCACGTCCTCGGCGCCGAGCGTCTTGCCGTTGTGGAACTCGATGCCGTGCCGGACCCGGATCGTCCAGACGTCGCCCTTCTTGTTCGGCGATAGCTCCTCCGCAAGCCCGTTGAACTTGAGCTTGAAGTTCTTGTCGAACCCGACCAGCGTCTCGAAGCCCGCCATCAGGCGCGCCTGGTCGGGATTCGTGACGATGTCCTGGCCATCGATGATGTCGCTGCTCGAGCCTCCGGCGACGCCGACCCGGAACTGCCCGCCTCGCTTCGGAGTCGCGGCGATCCCGGCCCGCGCGATCTGCGCCAACCCACCGGACCCCGCCAGAGCGAGCCCTGCCACCGCGGCGCGCTTCAGCAGCTCCTCGCGGGAGATGCCGCGCTGGCGCGCCTCCTCGTCGATCCTGTCGAGCTCGTCCTCGCGCATTTCGTAGTCCCTCCCGACCTCAGGTTCCGACAGGCGCTCCGCCCGTCACCGCCGTGCAACGTCTCGGCTGTCGATCACCTCCCGGTGCTTCGGTTCGTCGTCCGGGCGAGAGGGCGCCGTTTCACGACCGCGACCGTAGGCGCAGGACGCGCTCAACCCCTGTGGATACGTTGCTGTGGCGCAACCCGGCGACCATATTCCATCGCTGCGTGCGATTCAATGGACCGGACCGGCTCAGAGCCGGTGCGCGCTCACGATCCGCTGCAGGAACTGCTGCGTCCGGGGCTCGCGCGGCGAGCCGAACATCTGCTCGGGCGATCCCTGCTCGAGGATGACGCCGTCGTCGAGGAAGCACACGCGCGTCGCGATGTCGCGGGCGAAGCCCATCTCGTGAGTCGCGATCACCATCGTCATCCCGCCGGCGGCGAGCTCCCCGATCACGTCCAGCACCTCCGCAACGAGCTCCGGGTCGAGCGCGCTCGTCACCTCGTCGAGCAGCATCAGCCGCGGCTGCATGGCCAGCGCGCGCACGATCGCGACCCGCTGCTGCTGGCCGCCGGAGAGGTGGTCGGGATACGCCTCCACCTTGTCGGAGAGTCCAAAGCGGCCAAGCAGCGCACGGGCCTGTTCCTCGGTCTCGCCGCGGCCCTTGCGGAGCGCGAGCCTGGGTGCGAGCGTGACGTTCTCGAGCACGCTCATGTGCGGGAAGAGGTTGAACGCCTGGAAGACGATCCCGATCCGGCGGCGAACCCGGTTTACGTCGACGCCGCGCCGCGTGATCTCCTCCCCTGCGACCACGATCCGGCCCGCATCGACAGGCTCCAGCAGGTTGACGCAGCGAAGCAGCGTGGACTTGCCCGAGCCCGAGGCGCCGATCAAGCAGGTCACCTCGTGCTCGCCGACGGAGAGGTCGATTCCGTCGAGGACGAGGTTCTTCCCGAACGACTTCCGCAGTCCCTCGATCTCGAGCGCCGCCGTGCTGCTCACGCGTGCATCCCTTGCGCCTGGCGTCGGCGGCGGTCGCGCGCGATCAGCCAGTCGGTGAAGCGCGCGAGCGGGATCGTGATCGCGACGAAGAGGACCGCCGCTGCGAGATAGGGCGTGTAGTGGAAGGTTGCCGCGCTGTCGATCGACGCCTGCTGGAACGCCTCGATCGCCCCGAGCGTGCCCACGAGCGCCGTGTCCTTCTGCAGGCCGATGAAGTCGTTCAAGAGCGGCGGGATCACTCGCCGGACGGCCTGGGGGAGGATCACCTTCCGGAGCGTCTGCCCCCGGGTGAGCCCGAGCGAGCGCGCGGCCGCCTCCTGGCTCGGGTGCACCGAGTCGATCCCCGCCCGGTAGACCTCGGAGACGTACGCGCTGTACACGAGCACGAGCGAGACGATCCCCCAGAACGTCGTCGACGTCGGGACGCCCGAGACCTGCAGCGCGGGCGCGCCGAACCCGAGGAGCGCAATCACGAGGATCGTTGGCACACCGCGGAAGAAGTCGGCGTACACGACCGCGAGGGCCCGCAAGGGGAAGAAGACCGGCCCCGGGAGGCTCCGCAGCACCGCGAGCAGGAGCGCGAACGCGAGGATGAAGCACTCCGAGATCGAGAAGATCTTGCAGTTGAGGAGGAAGGCTCTCGCGATCTCCGGGAAGGACGACTTGAACTCAGACCAGTCGAAGAACGTGCGGCGGATCTCGTGCCAGCCGGGCGAGTGGGTGATGGCCACGCCCACGACGACGAGGAAGACGACCGTCGAGAGAAGCGCGATCGCGACGCCCCTGCGGCCCTCCACGCCCGAACCCAGCGCGCCGAGGATGCGCGAGCGCCTCGGCTCGTCTACTTCAAGACCGGCGCGCCGGTCGCCTTCGCTAGCCACTGCTGTTGGATCTGCTGCAGCGCCCCGTTCGCGCGCAGCTTCGCAAGCGCCTTGTCGACGCACGCGGCGAGCGGGTTGCCCTTGGCGAAGACCATGCCGAAGTACCCGGCGCCCCCGCCCGTCTCGAACTGCCCGAGCACCTCCGAGTTCGGCACCTGGGCGGCCGAGACGTAGAACGCAGTCGGGAGGTCGACGACGAGGCCGGCTATCTGCTTGTTCTTCAGTGCCTGCACCGCGCCCGCGTTCTGCGGGTACACCGCAGGCTGCGTCGTGGGCTTGATCGTCGAGGTGATGAAGGAGTAGCTCGTCGTCCCGATCTGCGCGCCGAGCTTGAACGGCCGCAGGCCGGCGATCGTGTGCACGGATGCGATCTGCGTTCCCTTGAGCACGACGATGGCCTGGTTGACGCCGTAGTACGACGTGCTGAAGGTGACGACCTTTGCCCGCGCCTTCGAGTACGAGATCTGGTTGATGTCGAAGTCGAACGGCTTCTTGCCCGGGGCGAAGGAGCGGTTGAAGGGCACGTACGTCCAATGCACAGCGGAGCGGCTGAAGCCGAGCTGCTTCGCGACCGCGTACGCGGTCGCCGACTCGAAGCCCTTTCCGGTTGACGGATCGTTGATCTTCCAGAAGGAGCTCTTCGTGCCGCCGGCGTACCACGGCGGGTAGGCGGGGTTGTCGGTGCCGACCGTGAGCCGTCCCGGCTTCACCAGCGTCAGCTGCGATTTCGCGCACGAGGCCGCGCTCGTGCTCGTCGCGGCCGGCGTGTGCGAGGTCGCGCCGCATCCCGCCGTCGCCGTCGCCGCAGCTGCGAGCGCGACCAGACGCAATTGGCAGCGCGCTCTCGGTCCCATTACGGCGGCGAGCCTATCAGCGGTTGCGGGCAAGGCGGACTGCTCGGGCAAGAGAGCGGAGGGGGAGGGATTTGAACCCTCGATCCGCGTAACGACGGATAACGGTTTTCGAGCCTTCTGCTGCTTTCGGGTCAATTGGCTTGTTCAAGCCAAGGCAGATGGTGGCTGCCGCTGCGCGCGCCAGTCTGCGCGCCGGTCCGGAGATCCGCTGCGGCCGTTGTCAATCCGTCCCCGAGAACCTTCGGCCTAGCGCCTTCGGAGTAGCCGCCGCGGAAGCTGGAT
>VAXA01000202.1 GCA_005883365.1 Actinomycetota bacterium | reverse complement strand
CTCGATCCTCGACGAGGCTGCCGCGGCGCTGGACAGAGCCGGGCTGTTCCTGTCAGCGCGTCTCGCCATCGCAGAAGGAGCGGCCGAGGAAACAGCTCGCGCCGCGGGGTCAGGTCGGCGAGCAGATCGGATTCGATGGACGTCACCGACAAGACTCCAGTCGTCTAGGCCTTCCCAACCGCGGAGCGGACCGTGGAGGAAGAGCGCGCGCCGGGCTAGCTCACTTCACCAGAGCCCTCTTCCAGATCCTCACGACGCAACACTCCGACCAGGGTGCCGTTGGAGCGGGTCACGACGATGCGGCTGAGCTCCTGGTCGCGCATCCGCTGGACAATGGCCTCACGGCGAGCGCTCGGTCTGATCGTGCTCGGCCCGAGCGACATAGCGTCTTCGGCCCGGACGCGTTCAGCAGCGCGCACCGCCTCTCGGCCCAGGAGACCCACGACGACGCCTTCGCCGTTCGTGACGACGCAGACTTGCCACTCGTCTCCTACGCGTTCCGCGACATCGGTGACGAGCTCGTCGGGCCGCACGTCGCCAGCCAAGTGGGAGACCAAGACAGCGTTCCGGTCAGCGGCCTGGAGGCGCCTGCCACCGCCGCCGGGACGATCGGCGCTTGCAGGTCACGACGCCGCAGTTGCAGGAGCGGTGTCCGGCAGTGACCAGATCACCCTCTTCGACGCCTCCACCGGAACGCAACTCGCCGTTGTGCGGGTCGGAAGCGGTGGTCACTTCTCGGTCGACGGCGGAGACACGCACTGGGCCGTCTTCCACATTGGCCGCACGATCTCAGCCCTCAACGTCCACTCGCACAAGGTCATCCGCCTGGCTCGCGCGGCGGCGGATCCGCTCGGCCTCTCCGTGTCCGGACACCGCGTCGCCTGGGTCGAGAACATTCACCGCCGCGGCCGTGTCCGAGCGTTGGAGCTTCCGAGCTGATGCGACGGGCGACGGCTCCGTGGATCGGCATCGGCGTGGCGGCGATGCTCGTCTTGGGGACACGCAACCCGCGCTCGCGTGCCGACTACCTGAGCTGGCGGAGCTTTGCCCGGTCGGCGATCACATCGATCTCCGTGATCCGGCCGTCGGCGACGACGAAGCCGACGACCGCGACCGGCGTTTCATGCGGGACGACGATCACGCCGGCGTTGCCGTTGACGATCGCGGGCCGCGCGTAGGGTGCGAAGGGGCTGCCGCGCTCGAGGATCTGCGCCGCGACCAGCTCCGCCCCTTCGACCGGCGGCCGCGCTCGCGGTGCGACGCCGCCCGCGTCGAGCCGGAAGACCACGTTCGGATCGAGCACCTCCAACAAGGCCTCGAAATCGCCCGCGCGCGATGCAGCCAGGAACGCGTCGATGACGCGGCGCTGCTCGCGCAGGTCGGGATCCGTGACCGGCGCCGCTCCTCGTACCCTGCGGCGAGCCCGGCTCGCGAGCTGACGGGTTGCCGCCTCGGAGCGGTCGACGATTGGTGCGATTTCGTCGAACGGCATCCCGAACATGTCGTGGAGCACGAAGGCGAGCCGCTCGGGCGGTGTGAGCGTGTCGAGCACGACGAGTAACGCGAGGCCGACCGAGTCTGCGAGCACGGCCTCGTCCTCGGGGCCGTTCTCGATCGTGACGACCGGCTCGGGCAGCCAGCTGCCGACGTAGTCCTCGCGGCGGGCCCGGCGGGAGCGGAGCATGTCGAGACAGACGCGCGCGACGACGGTCGTCAGCCAGCCGGCGAGGTTCGCGACCTGCTCGGTGTCGGAGCGGGAGAGCCGGAGCCAGGCTTCCTGCAGGGCGTCTTCGGCTTCGCTCGCCGAGCCGAGCATCCGATACGCGACCGCCTGGAGGTGCTGGCGGTTGCGCTCGAACTCCTCGGTTTGCCAGTCGCTTCGGGTCATGTCACATCTCCGCGTTTCGATCCGTCATCTCCCTGACGAACGAATGGCGGCAGTTGTGACTGCCCGAAGGGAGTGTCATGAACGCGATCGAAGTGAGCAAGCTGAGCAAGACCTATCCGGGCGGCGTCGAGGCCGTGAAGGGCATCGATTTCGAGGTCGAAGCGGGTGAGGTCTTCGGCCTGCTCGGCCCGAACGGGGCCGGGAAGTCGACCACGGTCGGGATGCTGACCACGACGATCGAGCCGACGTCCGGCAGCGCCCGGCTCGCCGGTCATGACGTCGCGACTGCGCCGCTCGCAGCACGGCGCGCGAGCAGCGTCGTCTTCCAGGAGCCGGTCGTCGACCGCTCGCTGACGGGTCGCCGCAACCTCGAGATCCACGGCAGGCTCTGGGCGGTCGAGCCTCACGAAGCCGCAGCTCGGATCGAGGAGCTCGCGGCCACGCTCGGCCTCGGCGGGCTGATCGATCGTCCTGCCGGAAGCTACAGCGGCGGGGAGCGGCGCCGGCTCGAGATCGCCCGGGCGCTCGTCTCGCGCCCGCGCGTGCTCTTCCTCGACGAGCCGACCGTCGGTCTCGACCCGCGCATCCGGGCCGAGCTGCTCGAGGTGATCGGGAGCCTGCGCAACAGGACGGAGATGACCGTCCTCTTGACCACCCACTATCTCGACGAGGCGGAGCGACTCTGCGACCGGGTGGCGATCATCCACTCCGGGCGGATCGTCGCACTCGGCGCCCCCCAGGCGCTACTGGCGGAACTGGGGCGCGAGCTCGTGGAGCTGCGCATCGACGGCAACGTCGGCACCGCACTCGCTTCGCTCCGCGAGCGCGGCGTCGCAGGCGAGGATGCGTTCGCCGTCGGCTCCCGGCTCACCTTGCCGCTGCACGACCGCAGCTCGCGCGACGCGATCGCGGCCATTCACGAGCTCGGCCTCACCGGCGCGATCAGCGCCCGCGAGCCGACCCTCGACGACGTCTACCTCCGCCTGACCGGCGACTCGCTCGCCGCGGCAGCCTGAAAGGAGAACCCCTTGTCCACCGCAGAAATCGCGATCCCCACGCAACGGCCCGCCCCGGTCTCGGTCGGCCCGCTCGCCACGCTCGCGCGGAGGCGCTTCCAGCTGACCGCCCGCACGCCGCGGGAACTCGTCGTCCCCCTGCTGACGCCGATCATGTTCGCGCTCGTGATCGCGCCGGCACTGAAGACGGCGCTGCACACCGGCACTGCTTACGAGTCCTACGTCGCGATCGGCACGGTCGGGCTGCTGATCCCCCTGAACACGATGTTCGCCGGGCTCGGCGTCATCGTCGACCGGGTCAGCGGCGCCCAGCGCGAGCTCCTGACTGCGCCGATCCCGCGCGGGCTGCTCGTGCTCGGAAATCTCGTCGTCGCGCTCGCGATCACCGCCCTGCAGGTCGGGGTGCTGATGGCGGTCGCCGTCGCGCGCGGCATCCACTTCCACGCGAGCGCGGGCGGGATCGGCTGGTTCGTCGGCGCCGGCCTGCTCTTCACAGTCGGCATGTACGGCGCGGCGGAGATCCTGGCCAACCGCGTACCGCGCCAGGAGGAATACATCGCCCGGGTGCCGGCGATCGCGATCCTGCCCTGGTTCCTCGCCGGCGCGCTCTTCCCGATCACCGCGCTGCCGATCTTCCTGCACTGGTTCGCGAAGTTCCTCCCGCTCACCCACGGGCTCGCCCTCATGCGCTACGGCCTGCGCGGCGACGGCAGCGGCCTACACGCGATCTGGGGCATGACCAACCCGACGACGATGGCAGCACTCAGCCTCGCGGTCGTGGGCGGCTTCGCCCTGCTCCTGACCGCGGCGTCGATCCGCGTCTTCAGCCGCTCAGCAGTCCAATAGAGGCGCTCGGGCTAGATCGCCTCGGCGACCAGGCGAGAGCTGAGCACGCGCGCCCACAACTGGTCGCCGCCCACGGCGAGACAGCCGTCCACGACGGCGTCTTCGCCGAGGGCGCTCGGCCGCACATCGGGAACGATGGGCGAAAAGTTCGCCAGCCGGGCGCTGACCTCGTCCGCGAAGCCCGGCGCGCGGCCGATACCGCCGCCGAGCACGATCAGCTCCGGATCGACGACGGCGACGATGGCGGCGAGCGCGCGCGCCACGATCGTTGCCTCTCCTGCCACGATCTCGCGCGCGCGGCCATCTCCACCGGCCGCCGCGGCGAAGACGCTCCTGGCGCTGCGGAACCGCGCCCCCGCCTGTCGCGCGGCTCTCACGACTGCGGCGGAGGAAGCGGCTGACTCGAGCGCGCCGTGCCGCCGCGCGTCGCGCGGGTCGAGGTGGCCGTCGGCGAGAGGGAGGAAGGCAATCTCGCCCGCCGCACCGTGGGCTCCCCGATGGAGCTTGCCATCGAGGATGAGCCCCATCCCGATTCCCGTGCCGACGGAGACGAAGGCGAACGTCGAGACTTCGCGGCCGTGGCCGTGGTCGCGCTCGGCGACCGCGGCAGCGTCGACGTCGTTCTCGATCGTCGTCGCGTCGCCGAGCAGTCGCTGGAGGTCGCGCAGCACGGCCGGCCGTTCCCACCCCGGTAGGTTCGCGGCCATCCGCAATGCCAGCCCACCCGGCTCCACGACGCCGGGACTACCCACGACGGTCTGGCGGAGCGCCCCGCTGCCGACCGAGACGCCGGCGTCACTCAGGAGGTCGTCGGCGAGCTTCCCGAGCTCACGCACCCGGGCCACGGCACTCGAGTTGCGGGCGGGCCGGCTCGCGCGGGTCCGGACGGCGCCCGCGAGGTCGGCGACGGCGCCGCGGACGAACTCCCTGCCGACGTCGAGCCCGAGCACGAAACCCGCACCGCTGCGGATCTCGTAGAGAAGGGCGGTGCGACCCCGGCCGCCCGCCCGGCGGCCGGCGTGCTGGACGAGCCCGTCGCGTTCCAGGTTCGAGAGAGCGAGCGCGACGGTCGGCTTCGAGAGGCCGGAAGTGCCGGCGAGCTCGCTACGCGACACCGGACCGTTGCCGCGCATCCGCTCGAGCAGTAGTTGCTCGTTGAGCGTACGCATCAGCCTTGGCCGAGCCGCCCCGGTCGCTTCCATCGTCGTCACCGGCTTGTCACAACGATAAAGATAGGTTAGTTTCCTAACTCATGGAAGGCGCACGGCTGCGCTGTCAGCGCCGCGCATCGCTCAACGCGAGGACCGCCGCCCGGCGGCCAAGGAGGGATACGACATGAGACGAGGACTTCTCGTCGTACTGCTTGCCGGAGCCGTCGCGGCTGCCTGGACCGCCGTTGGCAGCGGAGCCGGTGCCAAGACCTCGGCCGCCGCGCACAAGGCGGCCGGCGGCACTTCGGTCACCATCTCGAACGAGCAGGGCGCGACCTGGACGTGCGGGTTCAACCCCTTCAGCGCGGACCTGGTCGACTGGTCGTTCGGGCCGGTCTACGAACCGCTTGTCTTCATCGACGAGCTGAAGAGTGGGGCGGCGACACCGTGGCTCGCCTCGAAGTACGTCTGGTCGAACCACAACAAGACGATCACCTTCACGATCCGCCCGGGCGTCAAGTGGTCCGACGGCAAGCCGCTGACGGCAGCCGACGTCCTCTTCACCTTCCAGCTGATCAAGAAGTACAAGGCCCTCGACCTCCAGGCCGTCTGGTCGGTGCTGAAGAGCGTGACCGCGAAGGGCAGCAAGGTCACCATGAAGTTCAGGACCGCAGCGGTTCCGTACTTCTACTACGTCGCCGGGCAGACGCCGATCGTGCCGCAGCACATCTGGAAGTCCGTCAAGAACCCCATCACCTTCAAGGATCCACACCCGCTCGGGAGCGGCCCCTTCACGATGAGCAAGTGCTCGCCGCAGGTCATGCAGTACTCGAAGAATGCGCACTACTGGCAGAAGGGTCTGCCGAAGGTCGACACGGTCTATTACCCGGCGTACACGTCGAACGACCCGGCGAACCAGGATCTCGCGAGCGGCGCGGCCCAGTGGGGCAGCCAGTTCATCCCGAGCATCAACAAGTTCTATTTGTCGAAGAGCAAGGACAACCACTACTGGTTCCCGCCTGTTGCGAACGTCTCGGTCTTCATCAACCTCAAGAACCCGATCCTCAAGGACGTCGCGGTCCGGCGGGCGATGGCCTACGCGATCGACCGTTCCCGCGTCTCGCAGATCGGCGAGTACGGCTACGAGCCCGCGGCGAACCAGACCGGCATCGTGACGCCGACCTTCAAGAGCTGGCTGAACAAGGGGCTGGCGAAGAAGTTCTCCTACAACCCGACGAAGGCGAAGCAGATCCTCACGAAGGCCGGCTACAAGCTGAAGGGCAGCGTCTTCTACACGAAGACGGGCAAGCCCCTCTCGTTCACGATGGTCAACATCGGCGGCTACTCCGACTGGGTGCTCTCCGCGCAGATCGTCCAGCAGGAGCTGAAGGCGATCGGGATCAAGGTGGCCGCCTCCAATCTCTCGAGCACGACGTACAACAACGACGTGTACACCGGGAAGTACGACCTCGCGTATGACGGCAACGAGGCCGGTGGCCCGGCGCCGTACTACGAGCTGCGCCAGGAGCTCTACTCCCCGAACTCGGCGGCGATCGGCAAGCTCGCGTCGTCGAACTGGGAGCGTTACTACAACAAGAACGTCGACAAGCTCATCGAGGCCTACGCCGCGACGACGAGCTCGGCCAAGCAGCACTCGATCGTCAACCAGCTCGAGGCGGCGATGGTGCGCGACGTCCCGATCATCCCGATCACCGAGGGCGTCGACTGGTACCAGTACAACACCTCACACCTCACCGGCTGGGTGACGCAGAAGAACCCGTACGCGAAGCCGGCTGCGTACGAGGTACCGGACTGGGGCGTCCTGCTCCTCCATCTGAGGCCCAAGGGGTGACGGGCTGAGAGAGACTGTGCGGACATGAGGCGCGGGTCTTGAGATTCGTCGTCCGGCGACTTGGGTTCTTCGTCGTCACGCTGTGGGCGGCGGTTACGGCGAACTTCCTCATCCCGCGCCTCATGCCGGGCAACCCGGCGCTCGCGATGATGTCCCGCTACCGCGGGCACATCAACCCGGCGTCGCTGCACGCGATCGAGATCGCCTTCGGCGTCAACAACCACCAGAGCCTGCTCGGCGCCTATTTCAGCTACCTCGGCAACGTCGTCCGGGGCCGGTTCGGGGTCTCGCTCACCTTCTTCCCCGACGCAGTGAGCCGCGACGTCCTCCAGGCACTGCCGTGGACACTCGCGCTCGTCGGCGTGACGACGATCCTCGCCTTTCTGCTCGGGACGCTGATCGGCCTCGTCGCGGCCTGGCGGCGCGGCGGGATTCTGGACAGCGTCCTGCCGCCGATCTTCGTCATCACGTCGGCGTTCCCGTACTTCTGGCTCGCCATGCTCGCGATCTGGCTGTTCGCGATCAAGCTCGGCTGGCTGCCGCAAAGCGGGGGCTACAGGATCACGGACGACGTGGGCTGGACCTGGGCGTTCGTCGGCGACGCGATGCGGCATTCGATCCTGCCGGCGCTCACGATCCTCGTCACGTCGATCGGCGGCTGGATCCTCACCATGCGCAACAACACGATCTCGGTGCTGACCGAAGACTACGTCCGCATGGCTCGCGCGAAGGGGCTCAGCCCGTGGCGCGTCATGTGGACGTATGCGGGCCGCAACGCGATCCTGCCGAACCTGACCGGCTTCGCGATGTCCCTCGGCTTCGTCGTCAGCGGCGCAATCCTCGTCGAGTTCGTCTTCAACTATCCGGGCGTCGGCTGGATGTTCCTCCAGTCGGTCGAGAACCAGGACTACGCGCTGATGCAGGGCTTGTTCCTGATGATCGTCATCGCCGTTCTGACCGCGATCCTCGCCGCCGACGCGGCGACCGCGATGCTCGATCCGCGCACACGGGACGTGCGATGAGCGCGCCCGTGCTCGGCACGACCGACCGGGTCGTGACGCCGCCGGCCGGCCCGGCGCCGATGGTCGCGGAGATCGCAGGCGGCCGCTGGGGCGACCTGTGGCGCGCGATCACCCGCAACCGCAAGGCGGTCGCGGGCGCCCTCCTGCTCCTCGTCTTCGTGGTGCTCGCGATCTTCCCGGGCCAGATCGCGCCCGACGACCCGACGGCGGAGATCTACCTGCCGGCGCTCGGCCCGTCCTGGCACCACCTGCTGGGCACCACCGCGCAGGGCCAGGACATCTTCTCGCAGCTCGTCTGGGGGACGCGGCTGTCCCTCGTGATCGCGCTCGCCGTCGGAGCACTGGCCACCGCCCTCTCGGTCCTGGTGGGCGTCTCGGCCGCCTACCTCGGCGGCATCGCCGACGGTGTCCTCTCGCTCATCACCGACGTGATCCTCGTCCTCCCGATCTTCCCGCTGATAATCGTGATCGCGGCCTACCGCAGGAACTCGGGGCTGTTCACCCTCGTCGTCGTGCTCGGGGCGCTCGGGTGGTCGTACGGGGCCCGCCAGCTCCGCTCGCAGACGCTCTCGTTGCGGACGCGCGACTTCCTCGAAGCCGCACGCGTGCGCGGCGAGCGGAAGGCCTACGTCATCGTGTTCGAGGTCTTGCCGACGATGACCTCGCTCATCGTCGCGACCTTCCTCGGGGCCGCCCTGTACGCCGTGCTGACAGCAGCCGGCCTGCAGTTCATCGGGCTCGGCGATCCGAACAGCCAGAGCTGGGGGACGATGCTCTACTGGGCGCAGAACGGTGAGGCTCTCTTTGCCGGGATGCCGCTCTGGGCGATCGCTCCCGGCGTCTGCATCGCGCTGCTCGGCGGTGCCTTCGCGCTGCTCAACTACGCCTTCGACGAGATCAGCAGCCCCGCCTTGCGCGTCCGCAAGCTCGAGCGCGCACACCTCCCGAAAAGCGAGTCTCGGCCCCCGGGGCCCGCGCCCGGCACGATCGCCGAGCAGACGGTGCTGAAGGTCGAGGACCTCAGCGTCGCGTACGCCACCGACGGCGGGCCGGTCATCGCCGTCGACCATGTCGACTTCGAGCTCGGCCGCGGCGAGTTCCTCGCAATCGTCGGCGAGTCAGGCTGCGGCAAGTCGACCCTGTTGTACGCGATCGCGCGCCTGCTCGGCTCGCCGTTGCCGGGCGAGATCATCGGCGGGCGCGTTCTCTTCCAGGGCCGGGACCTCGTCCTGCTCGAATGCAGAGCGCGATGAACGCCCTCAACCCGGTACTGACGGTCGCCGAGCAGATGCGTGACGCTTGCCGCGCCCACTCGAACATGTCGAGGGCGGAGATCGAGGCGCGCTCCCGCGAGGTGCTACGGCTCGTCTCGATCGACCCGGTGCACCTGCACAGCTACCCGCACCAGCTCTCGGGCGGGATGCGGCAGCGGGCGATGATCGCGATGGCGCTCCTCTTCACGCCGGACCTCGTGATCATGGACGAGCCGACCTCGGCGCTGGACGTCGTCGCGCAGCGGTCGCTCATGGTGCAGATCAAGGAGCTGCAGGAGCGGCTCGGCTTTGCGGTCATCTTCGTGACCCACGACATGTCGCTCGTGAGCCACTTCTCCGACCGTCTACTCGTGATGTACGCGGGTCAGGTCGCGGAGATGTCGAAGACGAGGGAGCTGTTCGACCGGCCACTCCATCCGTACTCGCATGGCCTGCTCGAAGCTTTTCCTTCGATTCGCGGTCCGAACGCGCGTCTTGCCGGCATTCCGGGCTCGCCGCCCGATCTCGCCAATCTGCCGACGGGTTGCCGCTTCGCGCCGCGTTGCCCGCTGGTGGAGCCCCGCTGCACCGCGGCCGAGGTACCGCTCTACTCGGTGAACGGGAGCCTCGTCCGCTGCGTCCTCCGGGAGAACGGACGCTGACCGAGGCGTTGCTCCGCACCGAGGGCCTGACGCGCCACTTCCGCGTCGGCAAGCTGCTGTCGCGGCAGACACTGCATGCGGTCGACGACGTCGACCTGACCATCGGCAGCGGTGAGATCGTTGCGCTCGTCGGCGAGAGCGGCAGCGGCAAGAGCACGATCGCCCGGCTGCTCGCGCTCGTCTATCGGCCGACGCGAGGCGAGATCTGGTTCGAGGGCCGGCCGCTCAGCCGCCTGCGCGGGCGGCGAAGCCGGCTCGCGTACAGCGCCGCGGTGCCGATGGTGTTCCAGGATCCGTACAGCTCGATCAATCCGGCGTACCGGATCTCGCACGCGATCGTGCGCGGAATGAAGCTGCACCGGGGCGATCTCTCGGGGAGCGGTCGCGGCGCCGAGCTGAACCGCGTGCTCGAGGAGGTGGGCCTCGTTCCGGCGAGCTATACGCAGCGCCGCTTCCCCTACGAGCTGAGCGGCGGCCAGCGCCAGCGGGTCGGCTTCGCGCAGGCGCTGGCGCTGCGGCCGAAGCTGATCGTCGCCGACGAGCCCGTGTCGATGCTCGACGTCTCGATCCGCATCGGGGTCCTGAACCTGATGGGCGAGCTGCGCGAGCGCGAAGGCGTCTCGTTCCTCTACATCACCCACGACGTGGCCAGCGCCCGCTATCTCGCGGATCGCGTCCTCGTCATGTACGCCGGGCATCTTGTCGAGGAGGGAGCAACCGAGGACGTGCTGCAGCGGCCGAAGCATCCGTACACGCAGCTGCTCGTCTCGGCGGTGCCCGACCCTCGCGCAGAGCTCGGCCTCGCCGACGCGCGCGACGTGGGCGAGCCCCCGAAGGTCGTCGACCCGAAGCCCGGCTGCCGCTTTCGGCCACGCTGCCCGTTCGCGGTGGCGGAGTGCGAGACCGTGACGCCGGCGCTACGGGAGCTCAGTGACGGGCGCCGCGTCGCCTGCCATGTCGCCGAGTGACGCAGTGGCGCGGTCGAGCCCCGCACGCGCTCGCTCGTAGGCGTCGGGGCCGGCTTCGAAGCGGTCGAGCGCCGCGAGCGCGGCTCCCACGATCGGTCGGGACGCCGCCGGGCGAGCGGACAGATGTGGCCCGACCTCGCGCAGCCCGGCTTCGATCCCGGCGAGCAGCTGCCGGTTGCCGGACTGGAGCAACCCGCCGCCGAGGACGACGTCCAGCTCTGAGTCCGCGAGGTCCAGCCGGCTGACGGCAGCACGCACGAGCGCAACGCATTCGGACGCCAGACGGTCGACGATCCCGCCCGCGACGGCATCCGTCGCCGCGGCACCGAAGACGAGCGGGGCGAGCTCGCCGAGCCGCCGCCACGGAACGTTGCCGGTGTGGACGGCGCGGGCAAGCTCCCCCGGGCTCGCAAGTCCGAAATACCCCGGAACGAGACGCTCGAGATCTGTCTTCGCGCTCCGGCCGTCCTCGCTGCGGCAAGCTGCGGAGACCGCGGCGAGGCCGACGTCGCCGGCACCGCCCCAGTCGCCGCTGATCGAGCCGAGGGAGGGGAAGCGGGCCTGACGACCGTCGGGCGCAACGGCGATGCAGTTGATTCCCGCACCGCAGGTGACCGCAACGCCCCAGCCGCGGTCTGTTCCCGCCCGCAGCACCGCGAACGTGTCGTTCCCGACGACGATCTCCGCCGCCCAGCCGCGACGCCCGGCTTCCGCCTCGTACGCTAGTTCCTCGTCCGGAAAATCGAGGCCGGCGACGAACAGGACGGCGAGGTCTGCGGGGGTGCCGACCCGGGCGGCGAGCTCGTCGAGGACGTCGGCGCTCGCCTCGACGCCGATGTGGTGCGGGTGGCTGAGGGCGCCACGGGCGAAGCCGAGCACGGTGCCGTCCTCACGAATGAGAGCCGCGTCGGTCTTCGAGCCACCGCCGTCGACCGCGAAGGCGGTTCTCAGTGGACCGCCTCGGCGAGGAGCCGGTCGAGAAGGCCATCGACGCGTTCCACCTGGCCGATCAGCGGGTGTGCGAGCAGAGCCTTCCGCGCATCAGCCGGGTCGCGACTCAGGGCCGCGCGAACGGTGAGCCGCTCGTAGGCGGCGACGTGCTGAACGAGTCCGAGCAGCTCGGGTGCGAGCGGT
>VAXA01000201.1 GCA_005883365.1 Actinomycetota bacterium | reverse complement strand
GCCCGCGGCGCTCGCGGACCTCGGTGAAGAGGCGTGAGGACATGCCGCCGCCGAGTGCGGTTGCGAGAAGCTGGATGGCATAACGGTCGGGATGGTCGAGCGGCAGGCTGTGGACACCGAGTGAGACGTGCGCCTGCTCGGACTGCTTCGTCGAGACCTGAACCCGGCTGTTCGTGTACGGGGCCGCCGGCTCCGGCTCGCCCGTATCGGCGTCGGCGAGGTCGCCGAGCAGCTCCTGCACCCGCTCGAGCAGGGCGTCGCCGATGCGGCCCGCGACGCCCAGCACCATCCGCGACGGCCTGTACCAGTGGTCGAGATAGCCCATGAACGTGTCACGCGTCGCGTCGCGGATGGTCTCCTTGTTGCCGATGATGTCGCGGCCCAGCGGCTGGTCGCCCCACAGCAGCTGCTCGTAGACGCCGCCGATGAAGTCGCGCGGCGTGTCGTAGTACATGTTCATCTCCTCGATGATCACGCCCTTCTCCCGCTCGATCTCCTCCTCTACGAAGCGGGAATTACGGAGCATGTCGACGAGGACGTCGAGCGCCACGTCACGGTGCTCGGCGGCGCACTTGACGTAGTACGTCGTGTTCTCCTTGCCGGTGAAGGCGTTGAACTCGCCGCCGATCGCGTCGATCTCGCCCGCGATCTGGCGGGCGCTCGGCCGCCGCTCGGTTCCCTTGAAGAACATGTGCTCGGCGAAGTGCGCGATCCCGCTCGCCTCGGCCGTCTCGTAGCGGGAGCCGGCGGCGAGCATCACCATCACCGCGACGGACTGCGCGTGCGGCAGGTCCGCCGTGAGCACCCGGAGGCCGTTGTCGAGCGTGTCTTGCTGAAAGATCGTCAACCCCTCCCGATCGTATAGACCTACGGCTCGTGAACGGCGAGGAGACACGGCGGGCGATTGCTGCGCAGCCGGAATGGCTGGCGCAGGTGCCGACTGACAAGCGCTTCCCGGACGACGCGCGGCTTCTCTTCACCGGCTGCGGGACGTCGTTCCACGCCGCGATGACCGGGGGCGATGCCGTGCAGGCGCTCGAGCTCGCCCTGCGCCCGGAACGCGAAGCCGACCTGCTCGTGCTCGTCTCCCACGAGGGCGAGACGCCGCTCACGCTCGAAGCTGCTCGCGTGTGGCGCGGCCCCCGCTGGCTCGTGACCGGACGCGCCGACGGGCCGATCGCCGAGCTCTGCGACGAGGTTGTCGTCTGCACGCCGGAGATCGAGACGAGCTGGTGCCACACCGCGAGCTACACGTGCGCGGTGGCGGCGATCGCTGCCCTGCTCGGCGAAGACGTCTCCTGGCTGGCGGCAGCCGTCGAGGAGGCGCTTGCGAACGACCTGCCGCTCGTGCGCGACCAGGAGCGGTTCCTCGTGGCCGGCGCGGGCCGCGAGCTCGCGACCGCGCACGAGGCGGTGCTGAAGCTGCGCGAGGGCGCCTGGGTCGCCGCGGAGGCGTACGAGACCGAGCAGCTCCTGCACGGCTATCTGGCTGCGGTCGACGAGTCGGTGAGGGCGTTCGTGCTCGAGGGGGAGGGATTGGCGGCGGAGCGGGCTGGAGCCGCTGCGGCGGCGCTGCGTGAGCTGGGCTGCGACGTCGACTTGCTGCCCACGCGGCACCCAGTGGTCGACATCGTGCTCTTCCAGCGTCTGACGGTCGCTCTCGCCGAGGCGCGCGGGCGCGAGCCGGACCGCATCCGCCGGCACGACCCGCGCTGGGCGGCGGCCGCGCGCGCCGCGAAGGCGGACAACGCGGCCTAGCGCCGCCTAAAGCGCGGCGAGCGCTTCGAGCAACCGGTCGACCTCGTCGAGGGTGTTGTAGTGGACAAAGCCTGCGCGGACGGCGCCGTCGGGTTGCAGGCCGAGCCGTTCCATCGCCTCGACGGCGTAGTAATCGCCGGCCCAGACCGCGATCCCCTGCTCGGCGAACCGCTCTGCAACCTCGCGTGGCGTGAGGCCGGCAACCCGGAAGACGAAGGTCGGGACGCGGCCCTCCATCGTCTCCAGCCCGTACAGCGTGCAGCGGCCGGGCAGCCCGTCGAGGAAACGCTGCCCGAGCGCCCGCTCGTGCGTCCGGATCGCGTCCCAGCCGACCTCCCCGATGTATTCGACCGCGGCGACGAAGCCTGCGAAGAGCTCATGCGCCAGCGTCCCCGTCTCGAAGCGGGTGCCGACAGGCTCGTCGGCCGCCGGCCGCACCTTGTACGGCCGCCAGGCGCGCAGGAGCACCTCCCGCCCGAAGGCGAGGCCGAGATGTGGGCCGAAGAACTTGTACGGCGAGCAGAGCAGGACGTCGACACCGAGCGCCGCGACGTCGATCGGCCCATGCGGAGCGAAGTGGACGGCGTCCGCCCACGCCAGGGCGCCGGCTTCGTGAGCGAGCGCCACGACGCGCGCCGCATCGGGCGTCGTCCCGACAGCGTTCGAGGCGAGTGGGAAGGCGACGACACGTGTGCGCTCCGTCAGCTTGCGCTCGAGGTCGTCGAGATCGAGCGTCGTGTCCTCGTGGATCTCGACGAAGTCGACGCGGAGATCGAGGTCGTGGGCGAGCTCGAGCCACGGCGCGACGTTCCCGTCGTGATCGAGCTGCGTGACGAGGATCTCGTCGCCGGCCTCGAGAGTCCGCGCGAGCGCGCGGGTGAGGGCGAAGTTGAGCGTCGTCATGTTCTGGCCGAAGATCGTCTCCTCGGGCCGGCAGCCGAGGAAGCCGGCCGCCGTCCCGTGCGCGCGCTCGACGAGCTCGTCGCTGCGGCGGCTCGCGGCGAACGCGCCGCCGAGATTGGCATTCGACTCGCGCAGGTACGACCCGATCGCGTCGATCACGGACTGCGGGCATTGCGTCCCGCCCGGCGCGTCGAGAAACGCCACGCCGGAGGCGAGCGCCGGGAAGCGCGCGCGGAGGGCGTCCACGTCGAGAATCGCGGCAGCCATCTAACCCTGCTCCAGCGGCGCCATCGTGAGGCCGCGGTCACGCAGCTGCTCCCAGTAGAGCTCTGCCTGCTCGCGCAGACCGGACCAGACGACAGCCTGGCCGGAGCTGTCGATCCGGTTCGCCAGCCGCATCCCGTCCTCGTACGAGACGCCGGGGATGACCGCCGACAGCGTGGCCGCGACGCCCTGGAACGTGTTGTGGTCGTCGTTGAGGACGATCACGAGCCAGGGCCGGCCGAGGCCCGTGCCCTCGCCGCGGTCGAGCCGCTCCCGCGGCGGCGTCAGCGTGCCGCTCACAAGCCGATCGTACGGCCGTTCACCGTCCATCGATAGCTTGGCTTGGCGGTGAGGGAGGAGCCGACGAAGCAGTCGCGCTCGGCCAGTGCGAGGAGCTCGGCGAGTGCGTCCGGCTCCGGCTCGGGCTCGAGGTCGACGGCGAGGTCGACGTCTGTCTCGACGAGGGCGTAGCGCTCGTTCATCTCCCGCTTCGTGACGAGAGTCCGGCCGCCGCCGGAGGCCGAGCCCACGTTGACGCCGTTGCGGCCCGCGTGATGGTTGAGGCTCTTGAGCGAGCAGCGTACGAGCGCCGCGAGGATCAGGTGCTCGGGCGACCACTCCGCCGGCACGTCGAGAACGACGCCCGTCTCCTCCCTGAGCTCGCCCGCCGCTGTGAGGTCGACCGCGTACCGCAGCTCCTTCGCCCTGACGGCCACGGCAGGCATCGTCTCAGATCGCGGGTCGGACACGGCCCAGCGAGCGCCGGCCGCTCCGTCCGGAACGCTTCGTACGCTGCGTCACGTGCGACGGCTGCGTACGCTGTCGGAGGCGGAGTGTTACGTCCGCTGCTACGGCGGCTGGGACCCGACGGTGACCGTCACGAAGGTCGAGCCGCGGCCTCCGCGGTACGAGTTGCGGGTGTCGGGCGAGGACCTTCGCCGGGAGTTCGAGGCGCGCATCGAAGCCCGGACGGAAGAGCTCATGGCCGACCTCGACGCGGCCGAGGCAGCCGCCGAGGCCGCCTAGCCGCGCAATCATCCGGCGCAAAGTTGCCACCCCGGCGTGACGGCTCGTCGCCTACCGTTCACGAAGGGAACCTCGCCCCCCATGGGGGAGTACGTGGCTCGAGTAAAGGACATGGCCGGACAGGACGGGACTCC
>VAXA01000200.1 GCA_005883365.1 Actinomycetota bacterium | reverse complement strand
CGCCCAGTCCGCCGCCCCACGTGGGTCGTGCGTCGAGCAGCTCCGGCCGCGCGAGGGTCAGGAGCAGAACCGGAAGGTCGTGCAGGCGCGCGGCCAGGAGCTCGATCAGGTCGAGGAGCGCAGAGTCCGCCCAGTGGATGTCCTCGAACACGAACGCCGTAGCCTCGTCTCGCGCGCCCGCCTCGATGAAGACACGCACCGACTGGAAGAGACTCTCCCGATCGGGCACCGTCGCCTTCGTCTCGAACCCGAGCAGGATCGCAAGATGTCCCGCGACGGCCTCGGCCTCCTCCTTCCCGACGAGTCGTTCCACGAGCGTGCGCAGCTTTCCGGTCGCCACCTCGACGTCGTCGCTGTCGAAGATGCCGGCGAGCTCCTTAACCTGCGCCGCGAAGGCGCCGTACGCGCTGCGCTCCCGATAGGGCAGGCAGCGGCCGCGGACGACCCGGCCGCCGCTGGACGAGATGCGCTGCGTGAACTCCGCCGTGAGCCGCGACTTGCCGACCCCGGAGGGGCCGAGCACGGTGATGAGGTGCGGGTGGCGTTCGAGCTTCACGCGCTCCCAGGTCGCGTCGAGGAGGCCGACCTCCCTGCTGCGCCCGACGAACGGCGTGGTCGACAGGTCTCGTTCGCCCGTGGCTGAGGACGCCGCCACGGCGCGCCAGGCTTCGAGGGGCATACCTTTCCCCTTTGCCGTTACCGCCTCGAGCGGCTCGTACTCGATCGCTGCGCGCGTGGCTCGGTACGTCTCGTCGCCGACGATGATCTCGCCGACCGGCGCGTGCTGTTGCAGGCGCGACGCGGTGTTCACGACGTCGCCGGCGACCATCGCCTCGCCGAGCGCGGGCCGCGCCGAGAGCGTGACGACCGCCTCGCCGGTGTTTACGGCGCCACGAATACGGAGCTCGAGCTCCGGCTGCTCCACGTTGAGTGCGGCCACCGCGTCGCGGACGGCGAGAGCCGCCCGAACGGCGCGCTCGGGATCGTCGCCATGGGCGGTCGGCGCGCCGAAGACGGCCATGACGGCGTCGCCGACGAACTTCTCCACGACCCCGCCAAAGGACTCCAGCTCGTCGCGCACCGTCCCGTGATACGGCGTCAGGATCGCGCGCACGTCCTCCGGATCGAGCTGCTCCGAGCGCGACGTGAAGCCCACGAGGTCGATGAAGACGACGCTGACGAACCGGCGCTCCTCGCGCCGCGGCGCCTCCTCCTCGAGCGAAGCTCCGCACGCGAGGCAGAAACGGGCGATCTCAGGGTTGTCCTGGCCGCAGGAACGGCAAGTGGCCATTCCCTCATCCTGGCAGCGTTGCGGCTCTACAGCAACGGATCCGGTCTCGCGGAGTGCTAGGCGCTCACGACGAGCGCGACCTTCGCGTGCGGCTTCAGCCGCCTGCCGCGCTTCGGCTTCTGGGAGACGACGCGTCCCTTCGTCACCGTCGAGGAAGTGGCCGTCGTGATCTTGCCGACGGAGCAAGAGGCTCGTGTCAGCGCGCGCTTAGCCGCCTTCAGGGTCTTGCCGACGACGTTCGGGACGACACAAGGCCGGAGGACGAACCTTGCGTTGACGGTGACGTTGTCGGTGGTGGTGATCGTGCAGCGGCCGGTGCCCTTGCAGGCGCCCGACCAGCGCAGGAACCTCGATCCCCTGGCGGGTTTCGCCTTGAGGGTGACCGACATTCCGTACCCGTAGCCGTGGGAGCAGGTCTTGCCGCACGAGATTCCGCCCGGCGAGCTCGTCACCTTTCCCTTCCCTTTGCCCGACCTCGAGACGGCGATCGTGTTGAGGAACGCGGTGCTCGCTGTCTGAGCCAGAGAGGCGACCTTGGCAGCCTGGTAGTCCTGCACGTAGGCGAAACGGAACCGTGTAGAGCCGCCTGCGGGCACGCTGCCCGTCTGGTGCAGCGTGAACGCGCTGTCGAAGCTCTGGACGAAGGTGAACGTTGCGCCGGCTGCCGGCCGGTCGTAGACGATCGCGCCCTGGCCGGTGGCCATGTCGCCGTCGGCTGCGCCGTGCATCCGGATCAGGATCGTGCCGGGCTCGGACGCGAGCGGCGAGACGGCATCGCCGACCGCGTGCGTCGAGAAGCTCGTCTGCCCCGGGAACTCGTACTCGACCTGGGCCGAGTTGCCGCTCGGTCCCCAGAACCGCTGGTTGTTGTCCCAGAGCAGGTCGAGCGAGTGCGCCTTGCCGTCCGTGCTCGTGAACGTGTCAGAGATCCAGCTGAGGTGCCCGTCGTGATCCTGGGTGATCGTGCGGTTGTCGGTCACGCCGGCGGAGACGAAGCTGCCGCAGGACGCCGTCGTCGGCGGGTACGCCACCTTCGGACACTTGACGAGCGGGTCGGTCTCGTGGATCACGACGTTGCCGGTGGCGGCGTCCACGGTGTATGTGTCCGTCAACGAGGGTAGGCCGGTCGCGTCCGAGTTGATGAAGAACCCCTGCGCGGGCTCGTACACGTTTACCCCGTCGATCTGTAGCTCGGAGCGGGTCGGTTTCGCCGGCGACTCGGCGCGCAGGAGGCCGGCATTGCACGAGAACGTGATCGTGGTATTCGCGTACGTCGGGTCGTAGAGGTAACCGTCGTCGATGCCGCAGTTTCCGAGCGAGACGTAGTCGAACGCGGCAGTCAGCTGCTGGGCGTCGAAGAAGTAGTCGTACGTCTTTCCGGTGTTCGGGCCCCCGCTCAGCTTGGAGGAGCCGCGTTCGCCGACGCCGACCGCGGGCCCGGAGAACGCCGTCACGTCGGAGGGCTTCGTGCCTGCGGGCACGGCCCGAAGCCGGCAAGTGAGATCGAGAGACCCATTAAGGTTGGCTGCGGGAACCGAGAACGAGCCGTCTGCGTTGAGCGCCACATTGTGGACAACCCGCACGGAAGTCCCGCCGTAGTAGCAGCGGACGTCGACCATGTCGCTTGCAGGGTTGCCTCCGGTGGTGGTGCCCGAGATCGCGAACGTCTGCGTCGCAGCGTCCTCGTCCGCGACGAAGAACGACGGGTCGGCGGGGGTCGTGATGTGCGATCCGGTGATCGCTGCGCTTGCCGCCGGGGCGACCACGAGGCCGCCGAGGACGAGCGCACCTAGGAGGGCGGCCCCCGCCGCCCTCCTGATCCTCGTGACGTCCACGGAACCTTCTCGGAGCGCTCTCTACGAGCAGCCGGTGTTCGTTCC
Source organism: Actinomycetota bacterium (assembly GCA_005883365.1). Classification (GTDB taxonomy): domain Bacteria; phylum Actinomycetota; class Thermoleophilia; order Gaiellales; family Gaiellaceae; genus Palsa-739. The sequence goes on along the minus strand of VAXA01000200.1, from coordinate 10,577 downwards.
GCAGTCGCGGCACGTGTAGCAGCTGCCGGTACGGACCATCCGGCCGCCGCAGCGGGCGCACTCGACGGCGTCCTCCCACGAGTTGAAGAGAGCCGTCTGGCCGGGCGGCGGCGCCTCGGTCGGCTCCACGGGCGTGGCCGCCTCTGCGTTCGCGTACCGCTCGGCCATCCGCGCCTTCACCTCGGGCGAGAGGATCCCCGCCTCCTCCTGCTGCTCGGCCGTGAGGAACCGCTTGCCGAACCAGCGGAAGATGTAGTCGACGATCGACTTCGCCGTCCTGATGTCGGCGTCGTTCGTCAGTCCGCTCGGCTCGAAGCGCATGTGGCTGAGCTTCGAGACGTAGACCTCGGGCGGTACGCCGTACTGGAGGCCCATCGAGACGGCGAGGCAGAGCGAGTTCATCAGGCCGGCCATCGTCGTCCCGTCCTTCGCGATGTCGACGAAGATGTCGCCGGGGCTGCCGTCGTCGTAGAGGCCGACGTGGATGTAGCCCTCGTGGTCGCCGACCTGGAACTTGCGGCCGACCTCGGTGCGGTCGAGCGGCAGGCGCTTGCGCTCGTGCACCTGGATGGGCGGCGTCGCGACGGCGGTCTGGCCGTCCTTGCCGGAGCTCGAGAGCGGCTGCGCGACCTTGCAGTTGTCGCGGTAGATCGCGATCGCCTTGACGCCGAGCTTCCACGCGTCGATGTAGAGGTCCATCACGTCCTCGACTGTGGCCTCTTCCGGCATGTTCACCGTCTTCGAGATCGCGCCGGAAATGAAGGGCTGGACGGCACCCATCATCCGGACGTGGCCGAGGTAGTGGATGGCCCGTTCGCCGACGGCGCAGTCGAAGATCGGGAAATGCTCCGTCTTCACGTACGGGGCGCCGACGACGCCATTCCGCTCGTCGACGAAGGCGACGACCTCCTCGACCTCACGCGGCGCGTAGCCGAGACGCTCGAGCGCCATCGGAACCGTCTTGTTGACGATCGTGATCTCGCCGCCGCCGACGAGCTTCTTCGACTTGACGAGCGAGAAGTCGGGCTCGACGCCGGTGGTGTCGCAATCCATCATGAAGCTGATCGTTCCGGTCGGCGCGAGGACGGTCGCCTGCGCGTTCCGGAAGCCGTGGATCTCGCCGAGATCGAGCGCGTCGTCCCACGCCTTGCGGCAGGTCCCGAGCAGGTCGGCCGGGACGGAGTCGGCGTGCTCGATGTTGCCGACGGCGGCGCGGTGCTTCGCGATCACGCCGATCATCGGCGCCCGGTTGACCTGGTAGCCGTCGAACGGTCCCATCCGGGCGGCGATCTCAGCCGACTTGCGGTAGGCGCGGCCGGTCATGAGGCCGGTGATCGCCGCCGCGTAGGCGCGGCCCTCGTCGGAGTCGTACGGCAGCCCGCGCGCCATTAGGAGCGCACCGAGGTTCGCGTAACCGAGCCCGAGCTGCCGGAACCGCTTCGCGTTCCGCCCGATCTCGGGCGTCGGATAGGACGAGTAGCCGACGAGGATCTCCTGGGCGAGGAAGACGACGTCGACCGCGTGCTCGAACGCCTCGACGTCGAGCTCGCCGTCCTCCCGCCGGAACTTCATGAGGTTGAGTGAGGCCAGATTGCACGCGGAGTCGTCGATCGACATGTACTCCGAGCACGGGTTCGACGCGTTGATCCGGCCCGTGTTCGGCAGCGTGTGCCACGAGTTGATCGTCGTGTCGTACTGGACGCCGGGATCCGCGCACTCCCACGCCGCCGCGGCGATCTGGCGCAGCAGGTCACGCCCGTCGACGGTCTCGAGGACGGTGCCGTCGGTGCGGGCGGTGAGGTTGAACTCGTCGCCCTTCGTCGCAGCCTCCATGAACGCGTCGCTGACGCGGACGGAGTTGTTCGCATTCTGGTACTGGATCGAGGCCCAGTCCGGCGAGTCGAGCGACATGTCGTAGCCCGCCTGTTCGAGGACGCGCGCCTTGCGCTCCTCCTTGGCCTTGCACCAGATGAACTCCTCGACGTCGGGATGGTCGACATCGAGGACAACCATCTTCGCCGCGCGCCGCGTCTTGCCGCCTGACTTGATCGTGCCGGCGGAGGCGTCGGCGCCGCGCATGAACGAGACCGGGCCGGAGGCGTAGCCGCCTTTCGACAGCTGCTCCTTCGACGACCGCAGCCGGGCGAGGTTGACCCCCGAGCCGGAGCCGCCGCGGAAGATGACGCCCTCCCGCCGGATCCAGTCGAGGATCGACTCCATCGAGTCGTCGATCGAGAGGATGAAGCACGCCGAGCACTGCGGCGTGGCCTCGAAGCCGACGTTGAACCAGACGGGGCTGTTGAAGGAGGCGTACTGGTTGACGAGGATCGCCTTCAGCTCTGCCTCGAACGTCTCGGCCTCGTCGGTGTCGGCGAAATAGCCGCCCTGCTTGCCCCAGGCGACGACGGTGTCGACGACGCGGCCGATCATCTGCTTGACGCTCGACTCGCGCTCCGGCGACGAGAGGCGGCCGCGGAAGTACTTCTGCGCGACGATGTTCGTCGCAGTCTGCGACCAGAACTTCGGGAACTCGACGCTGCGCTGCTCGAAGGCGGGGCCGTCGCGGCCGGGGATGACGGCGTCGCGCGTCTCCCATTCGATCTCGTCGAACGGGTCGCGGCCGGGGATCGTGAAGAAGCGCTTCACGCCGAGCCGGGCGCCCTCCTCGACGACCGTGTTGACGACCTCTTCGGCCGCCGTTTCGCTGCCCTGAACTTGCTCGACGCTTGCCATCTTCCCCTCCCGGAACTCTAGTCTGCAACTGCTTCTCGACCGCGCCGTCGGCACGCGATTCCGCCGACGGGGAACGGGACCGTAGACCCCGCATCGGACGGAACCGAAAGCGGCTTCGCGGGGCTAGTTCGCGCCGAGGATCAGGACGAGCTGGTACCGCGCTTCGGCCCTGGGGAGGCGGACGTCGAGCGGGGCGACGGCCCCGATGCCGGTGTCGTGCGCGAGGCGCTGCGCCTCACGCTGCCAGCCAGGCCGGAAGAGGACGAGCGAGCTCGCATAGGCCTGCGAGGCGTCGCCCGCAGTTGCGTGCCGGTAGCCGGCGGCGAGGAGCCGCGTCGCCTTCGTTCCGGCGGCGCCGGAGATGCCGTTGCCGTTGAGGACGAGGACCGAGACGCGCGATCGGGCGCGCAGCGGCGTCGCCTGTCCCTTCGGGACAGGGCCGGTAGCTGCTACCGGACGTGTCTTCACGGCCGCGTGATGCACGCGGAAGAGGTGGGCGCCCGCGAGGGCGAGCAGCGCCGTGAGCTCGGCGAGCGCGACGACGGCTGCCGCCAGCGCGGCGGCCCGCCAGGGAAAGGGGCGATTGAACGGCTGGACGTGCTCCACGGACCGTTCCGGTTCGCCCTGCGAGCGGCCGCTCCTCCTGCTGCACAGTCGCGGCGTATCGTGGCTATTCGTGTTCGTGTCCTTCGAGGGAGCCGACGGCTCGGGCAAGTCGACGCAGGCCGAGCTGCTGCGCGCAGCCCTGGCCGCCGAGGGTCGCGAAGTCGTCCTCACGCGTGAGCCGGGCGGCACGGAGCTCGGAGAGCGGATCCGGGCGCTTCTCCTCGACGGGCCCGAGATGAGCTCGTGGGCCGAGGCGGCGCTCTTTGCGGCCTCGCGCGCGCAGCACGTCGAGCAGGTCATCCGGCCGGCTCTCGAGCGCGGCGCCGACGTCGTCTGCGACCGATTCGTCGACTCCTCGCTCGCCTACCAGGGGATCGGGCGCGGCCTCGGCGTCGACGAGGTGCTCGAGCTCAATCTGCACGCGACGCGCGGGCTTCTGCCCGACACGACGGTGCTCTTGCTCCTCGACGCCGAGACGGCGGCTGCGCGGGCGGGGGAGAGCGACCGGCTCGAGCGCCAGGGCGACGACTTCCGGCAGAGCGTCGACGCCGCCTACCGCGAGCTCGCCGAGCGCTTCCCGGACAGAATCGTCACGATCGACGCGACCGGAGTACCCGAGACGATTGCGAGGGAGGTGCGTGAGCGGCTTCGAGACCGTTCCTGAGCAGCACGAGGCGAAGCGGCTGCTCGCGGCTGCGTTGCAGGAGGGGCCGGCGCACGCCTACCTCTTCCACGGCCCGGCCGGTGTGGGGAAGCGCGAGCTCGCGCGCCGCTTCGCGGCGGAGCTGCTCGGCGACCACGCACGCGTCGAGCGGGGCAGCCATCCCGACCTCTACCTCCTCGAGCCGCTGGGCGAGCAGATCCGGATCGACGACGTCCGCGAGCTCCGCCGCGACCTGCACATGCGGCCGTTCGAGGCCGAGCGGCGCGTCTACCTCGTCTTCGGTGCCGACTCGCTGAACGAGGACGCGGCCGACGCGCTCCTCAAGGATCTAGAGGAACCGCCGCCGTACGCCGTCGTCGTCCTCGTCGCCGAGCGGCTGGGCCCGCTGCCCGAGACGATCCGCTCACGCTGCCAGCTCGTGCCCTTCCGGCGCCTGTCGGAGCCCGCCTTGCGCAAGGCGATTCACGAGCATGCACCTCAGCTCGGCGAGGACGAGCTGACGACCCTCGCGCGCGTCGCCGGCGGCCGCCTCGGCCGCGCGCTCCAGCTTCTCGACGAGGCCGCGGCCCGGCGGCGGGGGGCGCTGATCGGCGTCGCGCGCGCTGTCTATGCCGATCCAGCGTTCGAGCCGGCGGACGGCGCCGAGGCGCTCCTCGCCGGCATCGCCGAGCGTGGGACGGAGGCGAGGGAGGCGGCGGAGGTGCAGGTCGAGTCTCTGGAGCTCACCGGGAGGGACGCCGAGCAGCGTGTGCGGCGCGCTCAGCGCGGCGCGGAGCGGGAAGAGCTGCTCGCGTTGCTCGAAGAGCTCGAGTCCTGGTACCGCGACCTGATCGTCGTTGCCGCGGGCGCCGAGGCGGCGGCCGTCCACGTCGACCGGCTGGCGGAGCTGCGGATGGACGCGACGCTCGAGCGCATGCATGCCGCCGAGGACGCATGCGAGCTCGTGCGGGCGGCGTGGCGGGAGGCGGAGGAGCTGCAGGTCTCGACGCCGCTCGCGCTCGAGGCACTTCTGGTCCGACTGCGCGCAGAACTGGGAATGACAGCTGCAGTGGCATAGCGCCGCGGGGTCAAGCAGGAGTTCGATACGCAGATCGTGGATCTGCTTTGCGCCGCGCTCGCGGAAGAGGACAAGCCGGCCACGCCGCTCGCGGTCGGCGCCTAGCGCCTGGCCGGATCCGGTCCGTACGACGAAGGGCCGGATCGCTCCCGGCCCTTCGTCGTGTCTCTCTACTCGCCTCTGCCTAAGCGGCGAAGACGAGCTCGTCGCCGAGCGCGAGCTGGAGCCGCGCCAGGGCGTCGCTCTCGAGCTGGCGGACGCGCTCCCGCGTCAGGCCGAGCTCCTTGCCGATCGTCTCGAGCGAGGCCGGCTCGGACTCGAAGCCGAAGCGGAGCTCGATGATCCGCCGCTGCCGCTCGGGCAGGTCCGCGACAGCGCGCTGGACGCGCTGGCGGCGCACCGACTCCACCGCCTCCTCGGCGGGATCGACCGTCGACTCGTCGGCGAACAGGTCGCCGAGCTCCGAGTCGCCGTCCGAGCCGAGACCCTGGTTCAGGGAGACGGAGTCGACTGCGTCGAGCGCCTCGACGACGTGCTCGAGCTTGAGCCGCGTCGCCTGGGCGAGCTCCTCTGCCGTCGCCTCGCGGCCCAACTTCGCCTGAAGCTCGGCCGAGGCGCGATTGAGCTTGATGCGGCGCTCCTGGACGTGCACCGGAATGCGGATCGTCTTGGACTGGTTCGCGACAGCGCGCTGGCAGGCCTGGCGGATCCACCAGGTCGCATAGGTCGAGAACTTGTAGCCCTTGCGCCAGTCGAACTTCTCCGCTGCGCGGTTCAGGCCGATCACGCCCTCCTGGATCAGGTCGAGGAGGGGCACGTCGTGGCCCTGGTAGCGCTTCGCGATCGAGACGACGAGGCGGAGGTTGGAGTTGATCATCTTTTCCTTCGCCGCGAGGTCGCCGCGCTCGATGCGCTTGGCGAGCGCAACCTCATCGGCCGCCGTGAGCAGCTTGTGGCGGCCCGCCGCGTCCATGAACAGCTGCAGCGGGTCGAGCGTGCCCGTGACGGGCGCGGTCGCGACCGGGCGCGTCTCCTCGGGCGTCTCGTCGCGCACGACGACGTCGCGCTCCTCGAGCACGCTGCGGAGGCCGGCGAGGTCGTCCTCGGTCAGCTCGTGTTCGTCTGCGAGCGCTTGAATGTCCTTCTCCTCGACGAAACCGCGCTCGGCGGCCTCCTCGAGCAGGCGCTCGACAGGGGAGAGGTCGTGCAGGTGAATCGTGTCGCTCAGTGTGTTTCCTTTCCTTCGTGATGGGCTGCCAGATCTTGGCGCCCCGGGCGGCGTAAAGCGGTTTACCGCACGGCGCCGCCACCTAACCCGAGTTATAGAACGGCGTTGCACCGAAGTCCATTCCCAAACTCAGTGTTTTTCTATTTCCGAACAAAGTCTCATTCCCTGCTTACGCAGGGAAAATTCATCTCTGCACCGTTCGGCCCGAGATCTCGTCGAGCGTGATGCGGAGGACGACAACGTGCGGGCCGAGATCCCGTGGCTCCCCTGACCGTCCAGCGGTGCGCGCGAAGCGCTCTCGCAGAAGGGCCAGCGCGGAGTCGATCGCGTCGCCCTTCAGCTCTTCGCACTTCCCGTGGGCGATCACGCTCCGCCAGCTGCCCTTGCCATCTGCGTCGTATTCGTCCACCTCGACGCAGACCTGTGGATTTTCGCGCAGCATCGCAGTCTTGCGGCCCTCGGTCGTCACCGTGACGACCGCGCCGTCGTCGTAGGCGTAGATGAGCGGGACGACGTACGCCGCCCCGCCGGCATGGCAGCCCAGACGTGCGATCCGCTGCCCGCGGAGGAACTCGTCGATCTCGCTGCGGCTGAGCTCGCGCGGGATCCCTCTGCCCCCGTCGGGACCGGCCATCTCCGTCTGAGAGTAGGCCATACTGAAACAGTCGTGTTGCGCATGTGGCTCCTGGCGGCGCTGGCCGTCGCGGTCGTCATCGCAGGATCCGCAGCGGCGGCCCTGCTGGCCTGGCCGACGGTCAGGATCGGCGCGTCGACGAGCGGCCTTGCGGCCGTGTCCCTGCCGGGCTTCTCGGGCCACGTCGAGAGCGTGGCGGTGAGCGCCGAAGGCGGGAAGCCGCTGCCCGTCAGCGTGCGCGGCGGCGAGGTCTGGCCGCGCGTCCGGCTTGCTGCCGGTGAGCACGTGACCGTGACGGCCGCCGTTCGCCGACCCAGCTGGATCGGCTGGCTCGTCGGCCGTCACGACGAGCGGACGGTCACGCTCGTGACGCCCGTGGCGCACATCCGCTCGACCTGGCTCAGGCCGAAGCGCGGTAGCCGCGTAGCCGTTCGCTTCGCCGAGCCGGTGAGCCGCGCCCTCATCGGCCACGGGCGTCACGCGAGGCTGGGAGCCGGCCGGAGCGTCGTCCCGCTCGGCGTGGTCGCCTCGGGAACGGCAAGCACGGGAACGACGACGGTGGCCGCAGCGGCGCGGCGGTGGGAGACGCTTTCGACCCCCGTCCGTGTCTCGTGGTTCGTCGCAGGCGCCCGGACGAGGATCGTCTCCGATCCGGCCGCAGGCGGCCGGCTCCGGCCACGCGGGGCGCTGACGCTCACCTTCGCGAGGCCGGCCGCCTCGGTCCTCGGCTCGCGTCTGCCCCGGCTCGAACCGGCGACGCGGGGCCGCTGGCAGCAGATCGACTCGCACACGCTGTCCTTCCAACCCACCGGTTTCGGGTTCGGTCTGGGCGGCACCGTGCACGTGCGGCTGCCCGGACGGTCGCTCGCCTGGACGGTGGCCGGAGGATCGACTCTACGTCTCCAGGAGATCCTCGCGCGTCTCGGCTATCTCCCGCTCCGCTGGCGTCCCGCCGCCGGCCCACCGCCGACGCCCGCCGCCGAGGTTGCAGCTGCGGTCTCCGCGCCGCAAGGGACCTTCTCCTGGCGCTACCCGCAGACGCCGGCCTCGCTTCGCACGCTCTGGAAGCCGGGCGCCTGGAGCGTCGTCACGCAGGGCGCCGTGATGCGGTTCGAGGGCGAGCACGGCATGCCAACCGACGGCGTGGCCGGCCCGCAGGTCTGGCGGGCGCTGTTCCGCGATGACCTCGCGGGCCGGCGGTACGCGCGTGGCTACAGCTATGTCTTCGTGCATGAAACGGTGCCGCAGTCGCTCAGCCTCTGGCACAACGGGCGTGTGATCCTGACGTCGCCCGGCAACACCGGCATCGCGCAGGCGCCGACGGCACCAGGCACGTGGCCGGTGTTCGAGCACATCCCGGTCGGGACGATGAGCGGCACGAATCCCGACGGCTCCCACTACCACGATCCCGGCATCCGGTGGATCAGCTATTTCCACGGCGGCGACGCGCTCCACGCCTTCCCGCGCGCCTCGTTCGGGACGCCGCAGAGCCTGGGCTGCGTCGAATTGCCGGAGGCCGCGGCTGCCGAGGTCTGGCCGTACACCCCGATCGGGACGCTCATCACCATCGAGTCGTGACGGTCAGCCCGGCGTAAAGCCTCGTCCGGGGCAACGCAATCAGGCCTGTGCTACGGCAGAATCAACCGGCGTCGTGAGTGTGAGGGGTCTCACCGGGCTGTTGTTCGCCCTCGCAGCCCTGCTGGTCGTGACGGGTGCTGCCGCGGGGCCTCCGCCCGTGCCCGGCGAACGTGCGGCGCTGGCGGCGCTGAAGCACGCCGTGGCGGCGGGCCGGCTCAGCCCGAGCGCGGCCAAGGCCGACCGCGGCGAGATCGCGCATGCCGTGCACCTTGCGCGTGTGCTGGCCTCGGGACAGCGGCTCCACGTGGAGGTCGCGCTCGAGCAGGTGGGGGCGCTGGGGAGGAGTCTGACGAGCCCGCGCGCAGCGGCGGTGTTCGGCCAGCTCCGCGCGAACGACGACTACTTCGCGCACCGCGGGCCTCCGCGAAACGGGACCGACATCACCGACGCGGACGGGGTCGTCTACCGCTACTTCCCAGGCCGCTGCTTCGAGTTTCATCCGCTCGCCAACGTCTCCGAGCTCAATGCGCGTGTCGCCGCCAAGGACGTCGCAGGCACGGAGCGGTTGGCAGCCGCGCTCGCCGCCCGGGCCGTCTCCCGCCGCGGGGGCGGCATCGTGTGGGAGTACTACTTCCCGTTCGGGGCCCGGACGCCCTGGGTGTCAGGCATGGCGCAGGCCGTCGGCGCGCAGGCGTTCGCACGTGCTGCGTCCCTCGTCCCCGAAGAGTCCGCCGCCTTCCTACACGAAGCGACCGCTGCGTTCCGCGCTGTCCCGCGCCTGACGACCAAGGTCGCCGCAGGCCCGTGGATCCGGCTCTATTCCTTCAGCGCGAACCCCGTCCTCAACGCCCAGCTGCAGTCGGTGCTCTCGCTCCAGACGTATGCGACGGCGACGGGTGACACCGCAGCCTCGTCGCTCGCGACGCGAATGGAGCAGGCGGCCGCGGCGACGATCTCGCGGTTCGACACCGGCTACTGGACGTACTACTCGCTCGCGGGCAACCCCTCTCCGCTCTCCTACGCGAAGTACGTCGTGCAGCTGCTCCGGAAGCTCGCGCCGGCGGATCCGCGCTTCGCCCACGCAGCCGACCATTTTGCGGCCTACCTGCAGCAGGCGCCCGCGTTCAAGCTCGCGACCGCTCCGGTGGGTTCTCTTCGCTTCTGGCTTTCGAAACCGGCCTACGTGAGTGCCTCGACTCCGGCCGGCCCGTCCGTCCGGCTGAGTCTCGGCGCCGGCTGGCACACGCTCCGCTGGGGTGCGCCGAAACGCGGGGGCTTCTATCCGATCAGCGTGACGGCCGTCGACTACGCGGGCAACCGTGCCTCGTTCGCCACGCTCCCGATCGTCAGCGTTCCGAACTCCGGGAACCGGCTTGCGAGTGCGCGGCGTTCTGCGGGAACGGCTCCTTCGAGCGGCGCGCCGGCGTTCGCCGCCGGCATCGGGATCGACGACGCGAGCCAGGCCGCGCTCGCCGGCCCCCTCGGCTTCGGGCTCGTCCGGATGACCGTGGCCTGGCAGCCGGGGCAGACCGAGCCGGATCCTGGAACCGTCGCCTCGCTGCAAGCCCTTCCTGCGGGCACGCAACTCGTGCTCGATCTCAACGCCGCGGAGCTTCCCGGCGACGACGCCGGCCGGGCCGCGCTCGCGCAATACGCCGCTTCGCTCGCCCGGCAGACACAGTCCCTGCACGACCTCGTGCTCGCGCCCGCTCCCTCGCTCACGACCGCCCCGGCCTACGCCGATGCGCTGGCTGCGGTTCGCGTGGCGGTCGTCGCGGTGAGGACTGACGTCGGAGTCGGTCCGGCCTTCGACGGGTCGGCCACGCCGCAGCGCACGGCGCTTGGGCTCGCGCAGGAGCTCGTGCACGACGGGGCTCGAGCAGATTTCGTCGCCTTCCGGCCTGCGCCCGTCTCGAGCGGCGGCGCGTGGACTGCCGCTGACGTCGACCGGCTCGAGACGGCGCTCGCCAAGGGCTTGGGAACGGCGCCGCTTGTCCTGCTCGACGCAGCCGCCACGCCGGCGACCGTGCCGCCCTCGGAGCTGGGCGCGTACACAGGAGGGCCGCCGCCCGTAGAC
>VAXA01000199.1 GCA_005883365.1 Actinomycetota bacterium | reverse complement strand
CCCGCGAGTGGAGCCTCGCCGGCCACGAGGTGACGGTCGTCTGCCAGGAGCGGCACCCGGAGCGCTACGACCTCGGCGGCGCGGGCGTCGTCGTCCCGGAGCTGCCCGGCCGTCTGCTGCCGGTCTTCGTGCTCGATCGCTACGAAGGGCTCGAGGCACGGCTCCTCGGCGACCTCTCCACGCAGGAGCGGGAGGCGTACGTCGAGGCGAATGCCGCGGCGCTGCGTGAGCTTGCTCCCGCCGACCTCGTGTTCACGAACCACGTCCTGCTCGGGGCGCCGGTGGGCGCAGCGAGCGGGATCTGCTTCCGGGTCAAGGCGCACGGCTCGGAGCTCGAGTACGCGATGCGTAGCCGCCCCGACCTGGCGCGCTGGGGGGCCGAGACGCTGGCCGCGGCGGAGGTCGTGTACGCCGGCTCCGAGCACATCCGCGAGGTGCTCGAAGACGTCACGGGCCACGTCGCCCGGGTCGAGGTCGTGCCGCCCGGCGTCGACGCGGACGAGTTCCGGCCGGAGCCGCGCGAGGACGCGCTCGCCGCGCTGCTCGACGAGGCCCGCGCCGACCCGCCGAATCCGGGCAACCGGGAGGAGCGGCATCCGGACGACGGCAATGCCGAGCGCTTCGCCGGCTTCTTCGCGGGCGAGCGGCCGACGGTCGTCTACTTCGGGAAGCTGATCGAGAACAAGGGCATCCAGGTCCTGCTCGAGGCACTGGCGGGCCTCGACGCGCGCGCCGTCGTCGTCGGCTTCGGCGACTTCCGCGAGCGGCTGGAAGTGGTCGCCCCGCCGGGCACGCTCTTCACCGGGCCGCTCGAGCACCGGCACCTCCGGCACCTGTTGCCGCTCTGCGACGTGGCCGTTGTCCCGTCGATCTTCCCCGAGGCGTTCGGCATGGTCGCGGCGGAGGCGGCGGCGGCCGGCGTGCTGCCGGTCGTCTCGGCGCACTCCGGCCTGGCCGAGGTCGCGGCCGGCATCGGCGAAGAGGTCGGGCCCGAAGCCGCGGCGCTCCTCTCCTTCCCGGCCGGCGACGCTGCCGTGCTGCACGACCGCCTCGCCGCGATCCTCGCCCTGCCCGCCGAGCGCAGGCGCGAGCTCGGCATTGCCGCACGCCGCGCGGTCGAGCGCCGGTGGAGCTGGAGCATCGTGGCCGCGCGACTCCTCGGGTAGCCGAATGGCCGAGCGTGTCCACGAGATCTTCGGCATCGACCGGAGGAAAGCGATTCTCACCGGCGTCGCCGCGCTCGTGCTCGCCGTCGCAGCGGTCACCGGAATCGGCCAGGTCGCGAACCTCCACCACGCCGTGCGCGCCCTCGAGCGCGCCAATCAGTGGTGGTTTCCCGTATGCCTCGGCGGAGTGCTCCTGGCCTACGCCGGATACATCGCCGCCTACCGCGACATCGCCCGGGTCGACGGCGGGCCGTGCCTCCCCCCGTGGGCGGTGCTGCGGATCGTCGTGATCGGCTTCGGCGCCGTCGCCGTCGGCTCGTCGGCGGGAACGCTCGGCATCGACTACTGGGCGTTGCACCGCACCGGCGAGCCGCGTCACAGCGCGGTGCGCCGGGTCCTCGCGCTGAACACGCTGCAGTGGTTCGTGCTCGCGATCGTGGCCTTCCTCGCCGCAGCAGTCTCTGCCGCCGGCCCGTGGAGTGCGCCGCGGGCGATGGAGGTCGCGTGGCTCGTGATCGTCCCCGCGTGTGTCGCGGCAGCAATCTGGGTGAGCTCGCCGCGGCAGGGCGAGCGGCTCTCCTCGCTCCCGCGCGACGCGGTCCGTCTCCAGCGAAATCTACGGACGTGGCCCCACTGGCTCTGGCACGCCGGTCGCGCAGTCTTCTCGGACGCGGTCGGCGGCGTCGTGCTCGTTCGCCACCTGCTCCATCGGCCGCTCGCGCATCCCGGCGCGCTCCTCGGGTTCCCGCTCTACTGGAGCGGCGACATTCTCACGCTCTACGCGGCCGTGCGGGCGTTCGACGTACACCCGCATCTCGTGCCGTTAGTGCTCGCCTACGCCACCGCGTTCGTGGTGACGGCACTGCCGTTGCCCGCGGCAGGCTCGGGCGGGGTGGAGGCAGGTCTCACATTCGCGCTCAACGCGGTGGGGATCCCGCTCGCACCGGCGCTCCTTGCCACCCTCGTCTATCGCTTCTTCACGCTCTGGCTCCCGATCGTGCCGACCCTCGCCCTCCTGCCGCAGGTGCGCG
>VAXA01000198.1 GCA_005883365.1 Actinomycetota bacterium | reverse complement strand
CGCGGCGAGGAGGCGACGGAGGGGCGGCTCGCCGGCCGCGAGATCCCCGACGAGCAGTGGGATCGCGTCGACGCCCTGCAGCGTTACGCGGAGGAGCGCGGCGTCTCGCTGCTCGAGGTGGCGATCGGCGGGCTGCTGGCGATGCCGGCCGTGACCTCCGTGATCGCCGGCGCCACGACGCCCGAGCAGGTGCGCGCGAACGTCGCGGCCGGCGCCTGGGAGCCGAGCGCCGAAGACGTAGAGGCGCTGCGAGCGCTCCGCTGATCTCCGACGCGGGGGCGGACGCCGCCGACTCGCTCCGCGCGCTTTTCCGCGAGTACTTCGCGTGGCTCGGCGAGGACGGCTGGATCGACGGCTTCGAAGAGGAGCTCGCCGCCCTCCCCGGCGGCTACGAGGCGTTGCTTGTCGCTCGCGTCGACGGCGAGACCGCGGGTTGCGTCGCGCTGAAGCGGCTTCCCGACGGCGCGTGCGAGCTGAAGCGGCTCTACGTCCGTCCGGCGGCGCGCGGCTCGGGTACCGGCAGGGCGCTCGCGGAGGCGGCGGTCGAGCGGGCCCGCGAGCTCGGCTACGCCACGATGCGGCTCGACACGCTGCCGATGATGAACGCTGCCCGGAAGCTCTACCTCTCGCTCGGCTTCCGGCCCATCGAGCGCTACAACGACAACCCGATCTCCGGAGTCCTCTTCTTCGAACTGGCCCTCTGAGCCTTCTACGCCGCCGCGACGTCGCCGAGGCGGTAGCGAAGGTCGTTGAGCCGCTCGTGCCAGTCGTCGGACAGCGCGGCGACGCATTTCATCGAGCGGCAGGCGAGGTCGAGGAGCTCCGCGGGTGGGATGCCGTGTGTCTCCGCCCAGGCGCGATCCTCGGGCGAAAGCTCGTCCGCCGGCTCGCCGGCCGTCGCGGCCACGAGCTCCGCCGCCCGCACCGCCCGCTCCGCCGTCTGCTCGTCGGCCATGTCGCAGGCTGCGGCGAGCGTCTCCTGAAGCGAGTCCCAATCCTCCATCACGGGTCGAATTCCACCTGGTCGAAGAAACGAAGCACGGTGTGCCCGGGCCGCACCCGGCTTTGCAGCGCCCGCAGCTCGTCGTCGGAGGCCTCGCCGAGCGCCCGCTTGACCGCGAGCCAGGGGAGGTTGAAGTCCTCCTGGATCATCATCGTCGAGATGCGCGGGTTGATCTCGATCACCTTCTCGCCCATGAACTGGATGCTGAAGAACCACTCGAGCCCGAACTCTTCGACCACGCGCGCGGACGCTTCGACGAGCTCCGGCACGTCGACCGTGACGAAGTACATGCCGAGGCCGCAGCGCACCGCCTCCCGCGTACGCGTGGCCTGGAGGACGATGCCGCGGCCGTCGGCGATCCCGTCGACCGTCCGCTCGGGCTCGGTGAGGAACTCCATCACGAGGAGGTCGAGACCGTCGTCGGGCAGCAGCTCGACCGCCTCCTCGAGCCGCATCGTCAGCGCGCCCGGGCGCTCGTGGAGGAGCTGGTGCGTGCGGTCGACGCTCGGGTCGAGCACGCGGAAGCCTCGTGAGCCCGACGAGAAGACAGGCTTGAAGCAGACCGGCCGGTCCGGGTAGCCGAGGTCCCGCGCTGCCGCCTCGACGCCTGCCGCGCCCGTCACGCGGCGAAAGTCGGGAGCGCCGACGCCGATCCGGTGCAGCGCCTCGAAGGTCTCCGCCTTGTCGTTCGACCGCCGCTCGGCGTCGGGGCCACAGATCATGACGGGCACCGGGAACTCGCCGCGGCGCGGCGCGAGGTGCCGCAGGTCGTGCGACGACTCCGGCAGGACGACGTCGACGCCTTCCTGCTCGACGAGCGCGAGCAGCACGTCCGGAAAGGACGGGTCGGCGCCCGGCGGGACGAGGTGAAACGCGTCGCACACATGGCGGCCGATCGCGCGATCAGACATGTCCACGCCGACGAGGCGAATCTCGCGCTCGCCGTTCTCGCGCAGCGCGCGCAGCAGCCGCGCCGCTCCCGGCGCACCACAGGCGGTGACGAGGATTGTCGTCAAAAGCTCGCGAGACCTTCGGTCTCGCTCGCTGGGTCAAGGAACTGCGCCAACGGGAGAGCGTGGTCTCCCGTTGGCTTCGTGCTGAGAGCTGATAAAGGCTGACGCAAGGTTCAGAGCGTACTTCCGCCGCGGGCGTGCAGACCGCCTGCGGCGGCGTGCACGCCCGCGAAGATTCGGCGGCGTCGTAACGTGCCGTTACGCCGCCGCCCTTGCCATGGCGGTGGTTCGAGC
>VAXA01000197.1 GCA_005883365.1 Actinomycetota bacterium | reverse complement strand
CTTGCCTTTCATCTGTTTTCTCCTTTCCCGCTGGGGGTGGGCCATCGCAGGCGAGGATGGTCCCAGTCGGTAAAGGGAAGGACGCAGAGCGGCTAAGCATCGGCACGCAAGGAGCCTCCAATCCGGCTCGGGAAGCGGTAAATCTCCAGTCGGATAGTTCGGGCAGCACCGAAGCCCCGCCTAGGACGGCAAGCCCGCATAGCTGGGGGCTTTGCACGCCATGCAGGATGTAGCGCTAGAGGCGCATACGGGATTCGAACCCGTGCCGCCGCCGTGAGAGGGCGGTGTCCTAGGCCACTAGACGAATGCGCCCGGCGGAGGCTTAGTGTAGCGGCGCCTCGGGCAGGTTCCGGCCCATGTGGAAGCGGTTCTTCGGCAGGCGCGACAAGCCTCGCGCCGCGCGGCAGTACCGGCGCGCGCGCGTCCCGAGGACGTCGTCGAGGAAGGCGACGTGACGATGGGCGGTCCCGGCGGCGCGCCGGCCGACGAAGGCACCGTCGAGGAGCGGCGCGAGCACGACCGGTCCGAGTCGGGCTAGCTCGAGGTCTCGGCGGCTGTCCTGCGTCGCCGCCGAACGATGAAGCCTCCCACCGAGAGCGCGACGACTACGAACGCTCCGGAAAGCCCGCCGCCCAGCCACGGCGCGATGCTTGCCGGCGCGGAGACGTGCGCGGCCGTCGGCCTGATGGCTGTGACCGGCGGAGAGACACCAGAGGCCTCCATGCTCAGTGGGTGTGGGAACGGGCGACGGTCAACGTCAGCCGAGCCGACCGAGGCCGTCGCGTGCAGCAGATGGCGAGCCGCGAGCAGCTCGTGCCAGACGACCGCCGCCTCCTGGGCCGGGGTACCGACCGGCGCCTTCAGCTTCGCGGGCTGCGGCATCTCCTTCGCCGGCACCCAGACCGTGTGCCACTTCTGTAGGTACGTGGTGGGGTCGACCGCGCCGTCGTAGCCGCGCTTGAGGTACAGCTGCGGGTGGATCTCGAAGTGGAGATGGGGATCCGTCGTGAAGGCGTCGCCCGTCCGGCCGAGGAAGCCGACGACCTGGCCGGCCTTGACGTGCGGATGATCGAGGATCCAGCGCGAGTAGCCGGCGAGGTGCGCGTAGTAGAAGGAGTTGCCCTTACCGTCGGTGAGCCAAATCCGCCAGCCGCCAACCTCGTTCCACCCGACGAGGCTCAGCGTCCCCGCCGCGACCGCAACGATCGGCGTTCCAAGCTTCGCGAACAGGTCGTCGCCGTGGTGCCAGCCGTCGTAGATGTCGCTGCGATTCGCGCCATAGGTGTCGACGTACGACGCGCCTCCGTTGACGGGGAAGACGTAATGGCCCGGCTTGTAGCCAAGCGACGGTCTAGCGGTGAGCGGTTGCGGCACGGGCCGCTTGTGGTGCCGTTGCTTCTTCGTCGCGTGCGCGGGCTTGGAGTCCTTATGCGAGCCGCCTGTCGGCGTTGTGCTTGTGCGCTGCGGGGTCTCCGACGAACGCTGCGGCGTCGTTGCCGTGTGGACCGGCAGCGCAGAGGCAGCGAAGCCGACCAGGATCGTCGTCCCGGCCGGGAGGTTCCAGTGCCGCTTGAGAAGGAGGACAGCGAGCGGAGCCCTCAGCCGACCGATCGTCTTACCGAGGGTGAGCTGTCCCCAGTACCCGACAAGCGCGGACCCGCCCGGCGAGACCGAGACGGCGGAGCCGTCGATCACGAGCCCGCTCACCGTCCCCCTGCCCTGACTAGCGGAGACGCTAGTCGCCGTCACGAAGCCGCCGAATAGCGAGACCGAACCGAGCGTTACCCGCGCGTCCTTGCACTTCGCGCCGCTGGCAGTCGCGTATGCGAATGCGACGACCGGAGAGGTCGTGGGATACGCAGACGGGCCACGGCTCGAGGCCCGCGTCCCGAGGACGAGGGCCCGGCCGCCCGGCGGCGCGATCGCAGCGTCCCCCGCGCCGATGCACGTGGTCGGCAGGTAGGTAGACGGAAGCGGGGCGTAGGACGGCGCGGCCGTCGTCGTGGTCATCCCCGCGGTCGTCGTGCCGTCGGCGAGGGCAGACGACGCACCGACCGCCGCCGCGAGAACGCCGAGACCGAGGAGCCAGACCCCAAGCCGCATCGCGCCAGTGTGCCGAAGCCTCGCGCTCTTCGCGGAAACTTCCTGGTGAACGGCACAACTGCTCCGGCCGCCCCTACGATTTCGAGGTGCCCGCCGATCTGCTCCCCGACGCCGCAGCGGGCCCCGCTGTCGAGGTCCTCGATCTCGTCAAGCGGTATCCGCGCGCGGCCGTGAACGCCGTCGACGGCGTCTCCTTCGGCGTCGCTCCGGGCGAGGTGTTCGGGCTGCTCGGCCCGAACGGGGCGGGCAAGACGACGACGGTCGGCATGATGACGACCCGCGTGCGGCCCACTGCCGGAACCGCCCGCATCGGCGGCGTCGACGTCGCCAAGGACCCGGTGCGGGCGCGCAGGCAGCTGGCGGTCGTGCCGCAGCGGAGCAACCTCGACCGGTCGATCTCGATCCGGGACAACCTCATCTTCCACGCCGCCTACCACGGTGTGCCCGCGCGCGAGCGCGAACGGCGCGCCGACGAGCTGCTCGAGCAGTTCGGTCTCCTCGATCGCGCGCGGGACAAGCCCGACTTCTTCTCGGGCGGGCAGTCGCAGCGCGTGATGATCGCCCGCGCCCTCACGCACGCGCCGCGCGTGCTCTTCCTCGACGAGCCGACGACCGGCCTCGACCCGGCGGCGCGCCTCTTCGTCTGGGATCGCCTGCGCGAGCTCCGCGCGTCGGAGGTCACGATCTTCCTCACGACGCACGACATGGACGAGGCGGCGCTGCTAGCCGACCGGGTCGGGATCATGGACCATGGCCGGTTGCTCGCCCTCGACACGCCGGAGGCGCTGATGCGCTCGCTCGAGGGAGAGGGGACGCTCGAGCTCGCCGCCGACCAGCCGGCCGACGGCGCCGTCGTCGAGGCACTGGCGGCGCTCGAGGGGGTCGACCGGGTCGAGTCGATCCAGGCTGCTGCGGAGAACGGCGCTCCCGGGGGCGAGCCGGCTCCCGCGCCGGAGTCGCAGCCGCTGCGCGTGCGCCTCTACCTCACGGGCGAGGCTGCGCTGCTCGTCGCCCCGGCGGCGGCCGTGCTCGCCGACCACGGGCTCGCGTTGCAGGACGTGAAGCTCGGGACGACGACCCTCGAGGACGTCTTCATCCACCTCACCGGGCGGACGCTGCGATGAGCGCGATCGCGGCGTCGACGATGGAGCAGGCGACGCCGTGGCGCGCCTTCCGCGCCGTCCTGCGCCGCGACCTGTACGTCACCTGGCGCGAGCTGCCCGCCTTCCTCGCCCAGGTCATCCTGCAGCCGCTCTTCCTGCTCTTCGTGTTCGG
>VAXA01000194.1 GCA_005883365.1 Actinomycetota bacterium | reverse complement strand
CAGGCTCGTCGGCGTCCTGATGTTCGGCGGCGGGCTCCTCGTGGGTCTTTGGCTTGCCGCCTTCGGGTACGTCACGCCGGGCGGCGGCTTCCAGGGAGGCGTTGTCCTCGCCGGAGCGATCCTGGTGCTCTATCTCGTCGGCAACCATCGCGACTACCGGCAGTTCCGCAACGAGCACGTCCTCGACCCGCTCGAGGGGCTCGGCGCCGGCGGCTACGTGATAGTCGGGCTCGCCGCGCTCGCTTCCGGAACCCCCTTCCTCACGAACCTCTTCGGCCGCGGCACGACCGGGACGCTGTTCTCCGGCGGCAGCATTGCGATCCTCAACTGGGCTTCGGCGATCGCGGTGAGCGTGGCGATGCTGCTCCTGTTCGCCGAGTTCCTCGAGACCTACATCGTCCCGCTCGAGCCGGAGGACTCGGGCTCGTGAGCTATCTGCCGTACGCGGTCGCCGCCTGGATCTGCCTCGTCGGCATCGCCGGCGTCGCCACGAGCCGCAACCTCATCCACCTCGCGATCTGCCTCACCGTGATGCAGTCGTCGAGCTACGTGCTCCTCCTCTCGGTCGGGTACGTCAAGCACGGCAAGGCCCCGATCTTCAAAGGGACGAAGCTCGGCACCACCGCCGTCGATCCGGTGGTGCAGGCGCTCACGCTCACCGACATCGTGGTGAGTGTCGCGGTGATCGCGCTCATCCTCGGGCTCGCGCTCGACGCGCACCGGCTCTCCGGGACCGTCGACCCCGACCGGCTCGCGGACATCTCGGGATGAGCTGGATCCCGCCGCTCCTCGTCGCGATCCCGCTGCTCGCGGCGGCCGTGACGGCCGGCCTCGACCACATCACGCCAAGGCCGGTCCAGGATGCGCTCGTCGTCGCCGCCTCCGCGGCGACCACCGCGTTCGCCTTCGTCCTTCTCTGGAGCACGGAGAGACGCGAGGTCGTGCACTGGTTCGGCGGCTGGCGCCCACACCACGGCATCGCGCTCGGGATCGACTTCGCGGCGGGCCCGCTCGCAGCGGGGATGTGCGCGGTGATCGGCCTCGTCGTGACGCTCGCGCTCCTCTACTCCCTCACGTTCCTCCGCGAGGCGGCCCGGCTGTTCGACGCACTGATGCTCGTCGCGCTTGCGGCGATGTGCGGCTTCGCGATGTCGGGTGACCTGTTCAACCTCTTCGTCTGGCTCGAGCTGATGGGCGTGGCCGCCTATGCGTTGACCGGCTTCCAGGTCGAGCGGCTGGGGCCGGTGCAGGGAGCCGTCAACTTCGCGATCACGAACAGCATCGGCGGCTACCTGTTCGCGGTCGGGATCGCGCTCCTCTACGCCCGCACCGGTGCGCTCAACCTCGCGCAGATCGGGGACGCACTCTCGCACGGCAGCGCCGGCGGCCTCGTGATCGTGGCCATGACGCTGCTTCTCTGCGGCTTCCTCGTCAAAGGCGCCGTCGTCCCGTTCCACCTCTGGGCCGCGGACGCCTACGCGGTCGCGCCGGCGCCGGTCTGCGCCGTCCTCGGCGGCGTGATGACCGACATCGGCCTGATCGGTGTGGCGCGGCTCCACTGGGCGGTGTTCGCGGTGCCCTTCGGAAACGGCCACGCCGTCGGCGACGTCCTCCTCTGGCTCGGGATCGTGAGCGCGCTGCTCGCGGGGACGATGGCCTTCCTGCAGCGGCACCTCAAGCGGATGCTCGCCTACTCCGTCGTCTGCCACATCGGGATCATGCTCGCGGGGATCGGGCTGCTCGACTCGTCGGGCCTCGCCGGCGCCGAGCTCATCTTCCTCGCGCACGCGCTCCTCACCGCGGGCCTCTTCTTCGTCGCGGGGATTCTCCACGTCGACCACGGGCTGATCGACGAACTGCACCTCCGCGGCCGCGCCCGCGGCTGCTGGGCGCTCGCGGCCGCGTGGTTCGCCGGGACGATCGGCCTCGTCGGGACGCCGTACGCCGGCATCTACCTCGGTCACGGGCTGATCGACGAGGGCGCCACCGCGATCGGCCGGCCGTGGGTACCGGCGCTGCTCTGGCTCGGATCGGCGCTTGCGGGTGCGGCCCTGTTCCGCGCGGGCGGGAGGATCTTCCTGGGCTGGGGCGACGAGGACGATCCGCTACTCGGCGAGGCGATGGAGGAGGACCCGCTGGAGCGCGAGGTGCTCCGGCCGCTGCTGGTGGGCGTCGCACTCGTGGCCGTCGTCCTCGGGGTCGTCGTCAGCGTCGTGCCGGGACTGGGGCAGCGAGCGGAGTACGCTGCCGACCGCTTCCGCGATACGAGCGGCTACGCCGCGCGCGTCCTGCGCGACCGGCCGACATCGCCGCCGCCGAGCCTGTCGATCTCGATTCGCCACACGTCGCTGGATTCGCTGCTCTACGGCGCCGGCGCGACCATCGTCGCCCTCGGGCTCGCCTTCGTCGGTCTCCACCGGCGCCGGCTTCCGCGTGCCGTCGCCGCTGCCGGCGGGCGAACCCTCGCGTCACCGATTCGCGTCCTTCACGCGCTCCACAGTGGCGTTGTGGGCGACTACGTGACCTGGGTAGCGGTCGGCACTGCGGTAACGGGCGCAGCCTGGGCGCTTCTCCTGCGCGGGTAGCGACGGCCGTGACCCTGTCGCTACCTTTGCGCGGGTGAGGCGGGAGGAGATCCAGCCCGGCGCCGCCGGAACCTTCGAGCACGCCGTCCCGGAGGAAGCAGAGGAGCTCTGGACGGAGGACGGCCATGAGCACGTCGGCTGGTTCTGCGTCAGCACCGATCCGTTCCCGTGCCCCGCGCCCGGCTGTTCCTTCGTTGCGGAGTTCATGACGGCCGCTCACCTCGTGCTTGTCTGGGAGGAGCAGGACGATCCGAACCTCCTCCGCCATGCCCAGCGCGCGAAGGAGGTCGGCCGCAACCCGCGGATCGTCTCCTACGAGGTTGACTTCGGCCCGAGCGCCTCGTACTACGCGTGGGAGGCGGCGGGCCGGCCCGTGCACGGCGTCCGCGGCAAGTAACCGCGATGGATCTGAGCCGCTTCGGTGCGGCCCCGCCGTGGTCGCTCGGGGTCGAGGAGGAGCTCATGCTCGTCGACGTCGAGACGCTCGAGCCCGCCGGTGACGGCTTCTCGCGCGTCTTCGGCGAGGCGACCGAGCGGATCAAGCCGGAGCTGTTCGAGTCGTTCGTCGAGATCACGACCAGGGTGGTTCAGACCTCGGAGGAGGCAGAGGCCGAGCTGCGGTCGCTGCGGCACGAGGTGGCAGAGCGGGCGGCAGAGCACGGACTCGCGGTGCTCGCCACCGGGTCCCATCCGACCGCGCGCGGGCGGGTTCCCATCGTTCCGGTCAAGCGCTACGAGCGCCTGAAGGCGGAGCTCGGGCCACGCCTCTACCGGCAGAGGGTCTGCGGTCTCCACGTGCACGTGGCCGTGCCGAATCCGGACCTGTGCCTGCGAGCGTTCGAGAGCGTCCTGCCGGGGCTGCCGGGCCTGCTCGCGGCCTCCGTCAACTCCCCGTACTGGGACGGCGAGGCGAGCGGCCGGCGCTCGATCCGCTCGCAGATCCTGCTGGAGATGCCGACCGGCGGGACTCCCCCGCTGCTGCGGAGCTGGGACGACTGGCAGGCGGCGACTCGCGGCGACAGCACGCGGCGCCACTGGGACGCGTGGCCTCGGCCGGAGTACGGGACCCTCGAGGTGCGGGTGATGGACCAGCCGACGTCGCTGCGGCGAACGGTCGAGCTCGCCGCCGAGGTACAGCGGCTCGTGCGCGAGGCCGCGGAGACCGGCGGGGAGCCGTTCGACCGCGACGAGTACGCGACACAGCTCGAAGCAGCGGGGCGTGCGGGCGGCGGGCCGGAGGCCGAGCGGCAGCTCGAGCTCGGACCGGACGCTGCGGTGCGGGAGATCGCAGCGCGGACGTTAGGCTGACGCCACCATGGCGACGCGCTCGGAGACGATCCAGGTCGGCGGCGTCCGGTGCGAACGATGCGTGATGCGCCTCGCGCACGCGCTCGAGGGCCACGAGGGCCTGGAGGGCGCGAACGCGAACCTGATGGGACAGCTGACGCTCGCCTGGGACGACGAGCGGACGAGCCGCGAGGCGATTCTCGAGCGGCTCACAAAGGCCGGCTTTCCCGAGCTGGCCGCGGTCTAGGCGCGCCCGCGCGGAATAGCGACGTCGCCGGCGCCGTTGGGGAGGGAATGGTCCCCGCTGGTACGGTTGCTCACGTGGACGCCGAGCCGGAGGAGGCCCAGCGGCTGGCCACCGAGGCGCGTGATCGCGTCCGGTTCGAGGAGGACGCGCTTGCGCTCTCCGATCAGGTCTACCGCGTGGCGCGCCACCTGGCGAACTCGCGCGAGGACGCCGACGAGCTCATGCAGGAGACGTACGCGCGGGCTTTCCGCAGCTGGCGCTCGTTCCAGCCCGGCACGAACATGCGCGCCTGGCTGCTACGGATCCTCACGAACCTCAACATCGACCGCGGGCGGCGGCAACAGCGCGCGCCGCAGATGCAACCGCTCGAGGCGAACGACTACTTCCTCTACGACCGGCTCGCCGAGAACGGGGACGGAATCACCGACGAGGACCGGGTCGTGGAGCGGCTGTCGCAGGACGACATCGTGACGGCGCTCTCGGCGGTGCCGCACGACTTCCGCGACGTGGTCGTGCTCGTCGACCTAGGCGACTTCAGCTATTCAGACGCGGCCCAGATCCTCGACATCCCGGTCGGCACAGTCATGTCGAGGCTGCACCGCGGGCGCCGCATCCTGAAGCGCGAGCTTGCCGAGTCCGCCCTGGAGGAGGCGACATGAAGGATCCCTGCGCGCACTGCGAAGAGATGATGCAGCCGTACCTCGACCACGTCCTCACCGACGAGGAGATGGCCGCGGCGGAGGCGCATCTCGCCGAGTGCGAGCCCTGCCGCAGGCGCTACCGGTTCGAGGAGAGCCTGCGCGTCTACGTGCGCAAGGCGGCGAACGAGCAGATGCCGGCGGAGCTTCGGCAGAAGCTCGCCGCCCTCAGAATCCCGCTGGAGTAGCGGAATCGACATCGCCCGGCGGCGTCAGGTCGTCGCAGGAGACGGAGCGCGCCGCGAGCGACTTCGCGCCCTCGTCGGGCACGGCGTCCCAGGCGGCTCGCGCCAGGAGGACGGGGTGGAGGCGGACGCCTCCGTGGGTCGAGGTC
Organism: Actinomycetota bacterium; assembly: GCA_005883365.1. GTDB lineage: Bacteria > Actinomycetota > Thermoleophilia > Gaiellales > Gaiellaceae > Palsa-739. Next base: position 470 of record VAXA01000194.1, on the reverse strand, counting down.
GGGGCCGTCGGCGAGGACGACGACCGCCTCCTCCGCTTCCGGCGGGAGCGCCGCGAGCCCGCAGCGAAGCAAGGCGCCCGGTCCGCGTTCCCAGTCGGGGCAGCGGACGCTCTCCACGGGCAGCGGATGGGCCCCGCTCACGACGACGACGCCGTCCACGGAGCTCTCGCCCAACGCCGCCAGCACCTTCGGCAGCAGCTGGACCTGCTTGGACGGCTCCGTCCCGTAGCGGGACGAAGCGCCGGCCGCGAGCACGACGGCGTAAACAGCCATGTCTCGGTATCAGATACCAAGACAGGTCCGAAAAGGGGCCTAGTCCTCCACGTGAGAAGGCTTTGGGAACCAGGCATGCTCCCTTCGGACATGGCTCGGTATCAGTTACCCGGACCCGTCTGGACGTGACGTGCCTAGTCGAGCGCGGCGAGGGCGCGGCGCACAAGGGTGCGCGCGAGCGGCACCTTCCACGCCGT
>VAXA01000030.1 GCA_005883365.1 Actinomycetota bacterium | reverse complement strand
CTCCGAACCGCGCAGGGCCGTGCAGCGGTCGGTATCCCGCCGGGCGAGCGCTTCCTCGGCCTGCTCCACTTCGGCACCGCAGCGCGCGAGCCGGCGCCCCGCGAGCGCGAGCCCGTCGAGTCCTACGTCGACTTCCTGCCCTAGGCCGCGGCGTCTAGCCGCTCCGCGCGAGATCGAAGCGGTCGAGGTTCATGACCTTGACCCACGCGGCCACGAAGTCCCGCACGAACAGCTCGTCCGCGTCCTCGCACGCGTAGACCTCGGCAAGCGCGCGTAGCTGCGAGTTCGCGCCGAAAACGAGGTCGACGCGGCTCCCGGTCCACCGCACCTCGCCTGTCCGCCGGTCACGTCCTTCGAAGGTCTGCTCCTCGGTGGACGTCGGCTCCCACTCCAGCTTCGGATCGAGTAGGTTGACAAAGAAATCATTGCTCAACGTGCCGGGCCGCTCGGTGAGGACGCCGACCTCGGAGCCGCCGTGGTTCGCGCCGAGGACGCGCAGCCCTCCGACGAGGACCGTGGTCTGCGGCGCTGTGAGCGAGAGCAGGCTCGCACGGTGGACGAACAGGTGCTCCGCGGGCTGTGAATAGCCGTTGCCGAGGTAGTTGCGGAAGCCGTCCGCCCTCGGCTCGAGGACGGCGAACGACTCCGCGTCCGTCCACTCCTGGACGGCGTCCGTGCGGCCGGGCGTGAGCGGCACCTCCAGGTCGTGGCCGGCGTTCTTGGCCGCCTGCTCGACCGCCGCGCACCCTCCGAGCACGATCAGGTCGGCGAGCGAGACGCGCTTGCCGCTCCCGTTCCGGGAACCATTGAACTCGTCGCGGATGGACTCCAGCTTCTCGAGGACGGCCGCCAGCTCGCCGGGCTCGTTGACCTCCCAGCCTTTCTGCGGCTCCAGGCGGATGCGCGCGCCGTTGGCGCCGCCCCGCTTGTCGCTGCCGCGGAAGGTCGATGCGGAGGCCCAGGCCGTCTTGACCAGCTCCGGGATCGTCAGCCCCGAGGTGAGGATCGCTTCCTTGAGCGAGGCGATCTCCTCCGGTCCGATCAGCTCGTAGTCGACCGCGGGGACGGGGTCCTGCCAGATCTGCGGCTCCGCCGGCACGAGCGGACCGAGGTAGCGCGCGATCGGCCCCATGTCGCGGTGCGTCAGCTTGAACCACGCTTTCGCGAAAGCGACGGCGAGCTCGTCGGGGTTCTCGTGGAAGCGGCGCGAGATCGGCTCGTAGACCGGATCCATCCGCAGTGCGAGGTCGGTCGTGAGCATCACCGGTGGATGCGCCTTGGTGGGATCGTGCGCGTCCGCCACGAGATCGTGCGCCGCCGGATCCGTCGGGATCCACTGCCAGGCACCGGCGGGGCTCTTCGTCAGCTCCCACTCGTAGCCGAACAGGGTCTCGAGGAAGCTGTTGTCCCACTTCGTGGGTGTCGGCGTCTACGTGCCTTCGAGGCCGCTCGTGATGGTGTCGTCGCCCTTGCCGCTTGCGTGGTCATTGCGCCAGCCGAGGCCCATCTCCTGAAGGGGAGCCGCCTCGGGATCCGGTCCCAGGTGCTCGGCAGGCGCCGCCCCGTGGGTCTTGCCGAACGTGTGGCCGCCAACGATGAGGGCGACCGTCTCCTCGTCGTTCATCGCCATACGGGCGAACGTCTCCCTGATGTCGCGCGCGGCCGCAAGCGGGTCAGGCTTGCCGTCCGGGCCTTCCGGATTGACGTAGATCAGACCCATCTGCACGGCCGCGAACGGATTCGCGAGCTCGCGGTCGCCGCTGTAACGCTCGTCACCGAGCCACGCGTCCTCCGAGCCCCAGTCGACGTTGTCCGGCTGCCACGTGTCCTCTCGGCCGCCGGCAAAGCCGAAGGTCTGGAATCCCATCGACTCGAGCGCGCAGTTCCCGGCGAAGACCAGGAGATCGGCCCAGGAGATCTTCCGGCCGTACTTCTGCTTCACGGGCCAGAGCAGCCGGCGCGCCTTGTCGAGGTTGACGTTGTCGGGCCAGCTGTTGAGCGGCGCGAAGCGCTGTTGCCCGGCGCCGGCGCCGCCGCGGCCGTCGTGAATCCGGTAGGTGCCGGCGGCATGCCAGGCCATCCGGATGACGAGCGGGCCGTAGTGGCCGTAGTCCGCGGGCCACCAGTCCTGCGAGGTCGTCAGCACCTCGACCACGTCGCGCTTCAGCGCATCGAGGTCGAGCGTCCCGAACTCTGCGGCATAGTCGAAGTCGTCCCCCATCGGGTTGCCGAGCGGGTTCGGGGGGTCGAGCAGCTTGAGGTCGAGCGCGTTGGGCCACCAGTCCCGGTTCGTCCTCGACGTCCGCCAGTGCTTGCTCCCGTTGGAGGTCTCTCCCGTGACCGGACCGGTCTTCGTCTCTGCCATGCTCTCCTCCCCTCTCGCTGCGGCGCCGTCGCGTCGCCCCTCACCTTCTCGGCCACTCTAACCGGAGGCGATGGAGCGGACGATCCGTGCGTTAGGAGCGGTTGCTCCGGGTAGGAGGAGTCGCGTGAGCGGGGTCGGTCAGGAGAGGAGCTTCGACGTCGAGTGCCCCCACTGCCACAAGGGCTTTGCCGCCCACCCGATCGAAGGCGGACGGGCTGCGCGCTATCTCGGCTTCAAGTGCCCTCACTGCAAGCTCTTCGTCCCGCTCCAGCGCGCGACGGACAGCGCGCCTCTGGCTCGCGACACGGACGCCTAGCGTCCGTGTCGCGAAGTAACGGAACTCCGCCGCCGGGAGAGCGCGGTCTCCCGTTGGCGGAGTTCCTTGACCCAGCGATCGAGACCGAAGGTCTCGCTCGCTAGGAGACGGCGTCCCGGAGCGCCTGCGCCTCCGGCAGGTGCTCGAGCTTCTTCAGTGTGTTGTTCTCGATCTGCCGGATCCGCTCGCGGGTCACGCCGAAGGCGCGCCCGACCTCCTCGAGCGTGCGCGGCTCGCCACCGAGCAGCCCGTAGCGGAGCTCGATCACCTCGCGCTCGCGTCTCGGCAGTGCGTTGAGCGCGTTCACGACGTCCTCGCGCCGCAGCAAGAGCTGCGCAGTGTCGAACGGCGACTCCGCCGCTTCGTCCTCGACGAAGTCGCCGAGGGAGGAGTCCTCCTCCTCACCGATCGGCTTCTCGAGCGAGACGGGTAGCTGCGACATCCGCAGGATCTCGCGCACCTCCGCCGTCGTGATCTCGAGCTCCTCGGCGATCTCCTCCGGGCTCGGCTCGCGCCCCAGCCGCTGCACGAGCTGGCGCTCGATGTGCACGACCTTGTTCAGCTTCTCGACCATGTGGACAGGGATGCGGATCGTGCGCGCCTTGTCGGCGATGGCGCGCGTGACCGCCTGGCGGATCCACCACGTCGCGTAGGTCGAGAACTTGTAGCCCTTGCGGTAGTCGAACTTCTCGACGGCGCGGATCAGCCCGAGCGACCCCTCCTGGATCAGGTCGAGGAAGGAGAGCCCGCGGCCGAGGTAGCCCTTCGCGATCGAGACGACGAGGCGGAGGTTGGCCTCGATCATCGCCGTCTTGGCACCCATGTCGCCGCGCTCGATCCGCTTGGCAAGCGTGACCTCCTGGTCGGCCGTCAGGAGCGCCACCTTGCCGATCTCGCGAAGGTAGAGCCGGAGGGAGTCGAGCGACGGCTCGACGGTGAGGTCGAGCTTCGGCACCACGGCGACCTTCTCGTCCTCGGGAGGCGGCTGCTCGTGGGGCGGCGCCTTGTGCTGCTCGCCCGCGACGAGATCGACGCCGTGTTCGACGAGGTACGTATAGAAGTCTTCGACCTGCTCCTTCGTCAGCTCGACGTCCTCGAGCCCGGTGACGATCTCGTCGTAGGAGAGAAAGCCTTTCTCCTTCCCTTCGGCGACGAGCTTCTGGAGCTCCTCGACGTCAGGAAGCGAGATGTCGACGGTGAGCACGTCACGTACCTCCCGGCCTAGTGGTTGCACGACGGCACTGTTACAACCGACCGCGACCGGCTCCCCGCCGGTACCCCGGTCCCTCCCTCAATCGCGAGCCGGATACTAGTCACGGCCCGCCGATTCGTAAAGAAGTTGTCAACGCGCGGTGGTGGTGGGTCAGTCTGAAAGTTCGGCTGGCTTGTGACCGTCTAGCCAAGCCCCGCCCGCTGCCTTGTACTCGACCAGCGACAGCGACACGATGTCGCCACAGCCGGACTCGCAAGTGAACGCGTATCTGTACTCGGCCGGCTCCCCGCCGGTACCCCGGTCCCTCCCTCAATCGCGAGCCGGATACTAGTCACGGCCCGCCGATTCGTAAAGAAGTTGTCAACGCGCGGTGGCGGTGGTGGGTCAGTCTGAAAGTTCGGCTGGCTTGTGACCGTCTAGCCAAGCCCCGCCCGCTGCCTTGTACTCGACCAGCGACAGCGACACGATGTCGCCACAGCCGGACTCGCAAGTGAACGCGTATCTGTACTCGGGGTCATCCCCGCCGGCCAGCTTCCGGGCGAGCAGGGCGATCTGCTCATTCAGAGCCCTGGCTAGTTCTGGTGAGACGGGATCCACGCGCGCCTTCTGCCGTGCTGCAGTCCCCCCAAGTGACCCTACTCCGCTCCCGGCGGCTTGTGGGCCTGTCAGGCTCGGCCGTCAGTCTGAGTCTCGCGCGTGAGCGGCATGTCTTCGGCGTCGAGCGTGTAACCGCCGACCTCAGCCAGCCGCTCGGCTTCCGCACGGCGCCGGCCGGGTCGCCACGCCCGTTCAGGGGATTCGGCGCCCGCCGTAAGCGGCTAGCTGCCCGGCCCGCTTAGATCGGCGTCCCGGACCGGTTCGGAACAACAACCGGGTGCGCGAGCGGCCCGAACATCCTGAGAAGGGACAGCTCCTCCTCCGTCAAGAAACCGCGTCGTGTCGCCTCTCCATCCACCGGGCCGATCCTACGCATTTCAAACTGACCCACTACCCGCGGTGGCGATCTCGCCAACGAGGTCGCCGCGGGTGTTGTGACGCGGCCGCTCGGCGAGTCCGAGCAGGTCGAGGCCGAGGCGTCCGAGCAACGCCGATTCCCTCCGGGCTGGCCGCGCACAGGAGACCCTCGGCGCCGCCCTTCGCGAGCCAACCGGGCGCCTCCCGCATGAGGAGGAAGTCGACGCCGTCGGGGCCTCCGACGAGATCCGGACGGGCGCGCATCGCGGCGGCGACCCGGGCGCCGCCCGGCAGAGACTCGAGGCGCGAGTACGCGTGCGCCATCCGCTCGAGCGCAAGCGCGAAGGTGACGATGCCGCAGCCGTCGGTGGCCGTGGCCATCTCCTGCGGCCCGACCTCGGCCGCCTCCGCGTGCACGTCCCGGCAGGCCTGCTGGACGGGATGCTCGGGCAGGCGGTAGCCCTCGGTCGGCCAGCCGCGGGCGCGGCAGAGGGCGAGCATCCCCGCGTGCTTGCCGGAGCAGTTGTTGTGGATCAGCTCCGGCGGCCGCCCCTCCTGCGGCCCGAGCTCGAGGTCGTCCTCCGTCGCCTCGGCGCGGGCAACGAGGGCGCGCACGGCCCTGACCTGCTCCGGCGTGTCGTGGTGGGAAGCGCAGGCGATCGCGAGCTCGTCGTCCGGCAGGTCGTCGCGCGCGCGCACGAGCGGGAGGGCCTGGAGCGGCTTCGAGGAGGAGCGCATGAAGCACGTGAGCGACTGGTCGCCGGCCGCGGCGACGACCTCGCCCCCACGGACGGCGACGGCGTGAAATCGATGCACCGCCTCGACGACGCCGTTCCTCCGCACCTCGACGAGCAGCGGCTCCGCCACGCCGGAAACCTACGCGCGCAGCGCTACCTTTCGGCGCGATGCCTGAGCTGCCGGAGATGGAGGCGTGGCGGCGACAGCTCGACGAGCCCGTCGCCGCTTTTCCGGTCGCGAAGGCCGGCCCCGCGCACATCGCCACCCTGAAGACCTTCGACCCGCCGCTCGCCATGCTCGAGGGCCGTCGCTTCCGGGGCGCCGAACGGCGCGGCAAGCGGCTCCTCTTCCCGACCGACGACGGCGAGGTCGTGCTCCTCGTGCACCTGATGACGGCCGGCCGGCTCCGCTTCGTCCCGGCCGGCGACGCGGCACCCAAGTCGCCTGCCTTCAGGCTCGAGTTCGCCGGCGGCGCGCAGCTCGTCCTCACGGAGAGCGGGAGGAAGAAGCGCGCCGGCGTCTGGCTGCTCACTCCCGACGCAGCGGAGGTCGAGCTCGCGCACCTCGGCCCGGAGCCGCTCGGGCTCGGGCCCGAGCGGCTCGGCGAGATCCTGCACGGCGAGTCGAGGCGGCTCCACGCGCTGCTCCGCAACCAGCACCTGATCGCGGGCATCGGCCGGGCCTGGGCGAACGAGATCCTCCACGCGGCGAAGCTGTCCCCGTACGCGCTCTCGAGCGACCTCGACGACGAGGAGGTGGCGCGGCTGGCGGCGGCGATCGACGCCGAGCTCGAACGCGGGCTCGAGCTGCGAGAGCACGGAGCCTCCGACGAGCAGACGTACCGCGTACACCGGGGGCTCGGCGAGCCGTGCCACGTCTGCGGCACGCCACTCGCCCAGGTCGACTTCGAGGAGCACACGATCTACTACTGCCCGACCTGCCAGACCGGCGGCCGCGTCCTCAAGGACCGGCGGCTTTCTCGTCTCCTGCGCTAGGCGGTTAGGCTCCCGCCATGGCCACCGTCGCAGAGGTCATGAACAGGGACGTCCTGGCCGTCGACCCGACGGCGACCATCGGCGAAGCCGCCGAGAAGATGATGGATGCAGGCGTCGGCGCCGTCGTCGTCATGGAGGACATGGTGCGGCTCGTCGGCATCGTCACCGAGCGCGACATCCTGCGCGCGGTGGCGCAACGGGCGCGCGCCGCCGAGGCACGGGTCCGGCAGTGGATGACGGAGAGCGTCATCACGATCGAGCCGGAGACGACCGTCGGGGACGCGGCGAAGATGATGTTCGAGCGGAACTTCCGCCACCTCCCGGTGACGAAGGACGGCCGGCTGCTCGGCATCGTCAGCCTTCGCCTCTTGTCGCAGTGGGAGTTCGAGCACGGGAACGTATAGGTCGCGGGCGCTGCGCACCCGCTCGCGGAAGTGAAGGTTCGAAAGCGCTTCGATCAACCATCTAGGACAAGGGCCGGAGGCTAAGACATCCGCGCAGCGGGGGCTTAGCCGCAGGCCGGACTGCGCTCGCGCCGGCCTCCGCCGCGCGCGAGCGCACCGGGCAGCCAAATCGTTCCAGAGCATCGAAAGCCAAAAACTGCACGGAGCGTTCGCGAGACCGCGCTCTCGCGGACGCGGAGTTCCTTATCCCAGCGAGCGAAGCGCCAGCTTCGCGAGCTAGGTCCGTCGGACCGGCCCATTAGGGTCGGTCGCGTGATCAGGCTCTTCCCGAACCACGGCGGCTGGCTCGAAGTTGTCTGTGGGCCGATGTTCAGCGGCAAGAGCGAGGAGCTGATCCGCCGGCTACGGCGCGCGGAGATCGCCGGCCAGCGCGCGCTGATCGTCAAGCCGCGGCTCGACGACCGGTACGACATCGGGCACATCGTCAGCCACGCCGGCGCCCGGATGCGCGCGGTCGCCGTCGACGAGCCCGCCGAGATCCCGGGTCTCGTCGAGGGCTACGACGTCGTCGGCGTCGACGAGGTCCAGTTCTTTCGGCCGGAGATCGTGCTCATCCTCGACGGCCTCGAGGAGTGCGGGCTGCGCATCGTCGCGTGCGGCCTCGACCAGGACTTTCGCGGCCTGCCGTTCGGAGCGATGCCGGAGCTCCTCTGCCGCGCGGAGCTCGTCGACAAGCTGCAGGCTGTCTGCCACCGTTGCGGCGGTCCGGCCACGATGACGCAGCGGCTCGTCGACGGCGCGCCCGCGCCAGCCGACGGCGCCACGATCGTCGTCGGCGCTCTCGAGCAGTACGAAGCGCGCTGCCGTTCGTGTCACGAACTGCGGGCGCCTGCGCTCGCGGCCGGCTAGACGAGCCGGATCCTCACCGTTTCGCCGTCGATCTCGACGGAGCCGCCGAGGCGCCGGACGAGCCGCACCGCGACCGCCGCCCCGAGGTCGCGGAGGTCGTCGCCCAGCACGACGGGCGCGGAGGCGGCTGTGACCGGTGAGAGCCGAAGCTCGGCCCCGTCCACCTCGACCTCGACGCTGTCGAGCCCGCCGTGGCGGAGCGCCGACTGGAAGAGCGCTGCAAGCCCGCGCTCGACGGCGTCCGCATCGGTCTCCACCGCCGCTCCCGAGCCCGCGACGTGGACACGCTCCTCGCCGAGTCGCGCCGCGGCGGCGCGGGCGAGCTCGAGCGTGTCCGCCTCGTGCGGCGTCGGGTCGTACCGATCCGACTCGATCCGCGCCACGAGCGATAGCTCCTCGATCAGCTCGGCGAGCTGCGCCGACGCCGCGTCGATCATTTCGACGTATCGGTCGGCGGGCGGCTCGAGACCGCCGCCCCGGGCCAGCGTTGTCGCGAAGCCATGGACAGTCGCGAGCGGCGTGCGCAGGTCGTGGCACGCGAGTGAAACGAGGCGCGCGAAGGCGTTGTCTTCGCTCACGGGTCTAACCTAGCCGTATGGAACGCACCGAGACGCCCGATCTGCAGGCCGCGGCACCCGAATTCGCGCTCGGCCTCTCGAGCGTCGGCGTGACGGGCGTGCACAAGGCCGTCCGGATCGGCCGCGGACGCGGGGAGAAGCTCATCGCGGCCACGATCGACTGCACCGTCGACCTCGACCCACGCCAGAAGGGCGTCCACATGTCGCGCTTCCCCGAGCTCTTCGAGGAGGCGGTCGAGGGAGTCGTCGACGACGACGCGTTCCTCGTCGAGGACCTCGCCGAGCGCGTCGCGCGCCGGGTCGTCGACCGGCAGGAGGCGCTGCTCGCGGAGGTGCGGATCGTCGCGCGCTACCCGTACGAGCGGCGGACACCCGTCACCAGGCTCGCGACGCAGGAGATGGTCTCGCTCATCGGGATCGCCGCGGCCTCCCGGGAACGAGTCCGGCGCGTCGTCGGCGTCGAGGCCACCGGGATCAACGCCTGCCCGTGCGCGCAGGGGCTCGTGCGTGGCGCCGCGGCAGACCGGCTGCTGGAGGCGGGCTTCGACGACGGCGACGTCGATCGGATCCTCGAGCTGGTTCCGCTCGCGACGCACAACCAGCGGGGCCGAGGCACGCTGCTCGTCGGCACGGCGGAGCGTCTCAACGCAGAGCGGCTCGTCGAGATCGTCGAAGGCTCGATGAGCTCTCCGATCTACGAGCTCCTCAAGCGCCCCGACGAGCTGTTCGTCGTCGAGCACGCGCACCTCCAGCCGCGCTTCGTCGAAGACTCGGTGCGCGTCGCGCTCAAGAGCGTCCTGGACGAGCTGCCCCGGCTCGGCGACGGCGACTTCGTCCTCTCGCGCCAGCTCAACTTCGAGACGATCCATGCGCACGAAGTCGTCGCCGAGCGCCACGGCACGATCGGCGAGCTGCGGGCCGAGCTGGACGATGGCAGCCACGGTCCCGCCAGGCATACCGGCCTGCGGGATTGGCTTCGGGCGTAGACCCGGCTACCATCGACCGAGGCTCGGGGTCAGCGAAACGGGGGCGTAATGAAGGTACTGGTGTTGGTAGCGGCCGTGGTCGCGGCGGCGACGGTTCTCTTGACTTCCGCCGCGGGAGCTGCTCCCGGAGGCTTCACGGCTCCGCTTGCCAAGAGCGCCGCCGTGCCTGCGCACCACATCCCCCTCTCAGCAGCAAGGGACGTCGCTAAGCCTCGAGGCCTCGGCGTGCCCGCAAGAGGAAGCTACGGCTTCCTCCTCGAGCTCAACACCGAGCCAACCGGGCGCGCGTACGACGCGAGCCTCAGCCGCGGCCGGGCCGCCGCCAGGACGGCGGCGACGAGCGAGCTCGCGAGTGTGCGCGCCGCGCAGAACCGTGTCGTCTCCGCCCTGCCGAGCGGCTCGCAGGTTCTCTACGAGACGCACGCCGTGCTCGCGGGCGTCGCTGTCCACACGAACGTCGCGAACTTCTCAGCCCTACAGCACATCTCGGGCGTCGCGGCCGTGTACCCGATCGCCCCGAAGACTCCTTCGCTCTCCTACTCGAGCTTTCTTGTGCACGCGCCGCAAGCCTGGTCGAGCTACAGCGACCTCGGCGCGAACAGCACCATCGCCATCATCGACACCGGCGTCGACTACACGCACGCCGACCTCGGCGGTCCCGGCACCACGGCGGCGTATCAGGCCGCACGCGCCAGTGACACCTCCACGCCCACCTATCCGGACCCAAACAAGATCGTCGGCGGCTACGACTTCGTGGGCGATGCGTACAACCCGGACGACTCGAAACACTCGAGACCGGCGCCCGACCCGAACCCACTCGACTGCGACGGCCACGGCACGCACGTCGCCGGAATCGCAGCGGGCTACGGCGAGAATCCCGACGGCTCTACGTTCACAGGCAACTATCTGACGCTGCCGACCGACAGCGCCTCATACCAGGCGCTCTTCCGCATCGGTCCGGGGATGGCTCCCCAGGCGAAGCTGTACGCCTACAAGGTCTTCGGCTGCGAGGGGAGCACCGATCTCATCGCCGCCGCGATCGACAGGGCCGCGGACCCGAACGGCGACGGCAACACATCTGACCACGTCGGCGTGATCAACATGTCGGTCGGCTCGGACTTCACCTCGCCGCAGGACGCCGATTCGGTAGTGGCGAACAGCGCGTCACAGCTCGGGATCAGCGTCGTGGTCGCCGCCGGGAACGCCGGCGACCTCTACGACGCCGGCGGCGCCCCCGGCGACGCCCCCCGCGTGATCTCGGTGGCGAACAGCGTCGACGCCTATTCGCAGGTCGACAGCCTGCACGTCGGCGCCCCGGCAGGAATCGCGGGTGCCTACGGGGCGGAACGCTCAGACGCCTACAACTGGGCGAGCAGCCCGGACATGACCGGCAACGTGGTCGCGCTCTCCGATCCCAAGAACAAGGACGGCTGCGATGCGCTGAGTGCGGGCGACGCTGCGGCCGTCAAGGGCAAGATCGCCTTCCTCGAGTGGACGGATATCGACGCGAGTCGCCGCTGCGGCTCGGCCGTGCGCAGCGACAACGTCGCGAAGGCGGGCGCTATCGGAGCGATCCTGGCCGACGACGAAGAGACCTTCGCGGCCGGAATCGTAGGAAGCAAGACGATCCCGGTCGTGATCGTGACGAGGTCCGGAGGCACCGCGATCCGGTCGGCGCTGGGAAGCGGGGTGACGATCAGCG
>VAXA01000029.1 GCA_005883365.1 Actinomycetota bacterium | reverse complement strand
CCCGGAAGCGGGCCGGTAGCTCAGTCGGTAGAGCAGGGGACTTTTAATCCCAAGGTCGCAGGTTCGATCCCTGCCCGGCCCATTCTTTTTGAGCGAGCCGGCACAACCTGGGAAACCAGCCGCGTGGCGACTGCACGCACGTCCTGCGCAACTGTCTCGACCGCTGGTCGAAGTACGCCGAGTCGTCCTTTCGGCGGCGACTTGAGAGGAGCCGCCGTGAGCGCCTCCTCTCAAGTCGGACGACAGTCCGTGGGGCCGCCGGCCTTCAGAACCGATCAGCAGCTGTTCGTGAGCGGTCCGCTGTTGAAGTTGTTGTAGCGCTGGTTCGTCGCTCCGTGGCCGCCGAAGGTCCAGTAGGTGGAGTGCAGAAGGGTCCCGAACTCGGCCGCGCTGCTGCCGCCGAAGTCGTCGATCGTGTTCGGTAGCGTGGAGCCGATCCCGTATGAGCACGCTGCGGTCCCGTTCGCTGAGCTGACGCTCGAGAAGTACGGGTAGAACGCCGCCGGCGTGCCCTCGTCGCTATTCGGCGGGTTGACGCAGTTCGCACCGGTTGTGAGCCGCTGGCAGTTGCCTCCGAGATCCGCCGCCTCGATCCGCGGAAGATCGGCCTCGAAAGCGAACTGCGGATACGAGGCTGTATAGGCGACACCCGTCTTCGGGCTGCTGAACAAGATCGGAGTCGGCTTGGTCGTGCTGCCGTCGGGCCAGTAGTTCTGATACGAGACTCCGTCGAAGCCGGGCGCGTTCGTGTCGAAGCACCCCGTTGCCGGGTACAGCAACGACTGCTCCGATGAGAAGCAGAAGTTGTCGTCGCCGTCAGCAGCTTCCTGGTCGCCGGGGATGCCTTCAAGACCGTCGCAGCTGTCGGTGTTCGCGCTGATGTGGCTGCAGAAGTCGAAGTGACCGATTTCGTCGGAGAAGGCCAGGTTGTAGGTGTGCGCGGCCCAGAGCACGCGGGTTTGCGGGCTCGAGGTCGAATACATCGGGTGGAAGGTATAGGGCAGCATCTGGCAAGAGTGACCGCCCGGCTGGTACTTGATCTGGCCGAACCCGTTGGCCGCACTCGCCACCATCGTGCCCGTCTGTCCGGTCGTGTTGTCGTGCACGACCGTCTCGAAGCCTCCGGGCGTGTCGGTCAGGGTCACGGTCGCCTGGTCCCCCGGATTGAGGAAGAAGGTGTCCGGGTTGTCCGGGTTACCGGACGTGGCCGGGTCGAACTGCAACGGGTTGGGTGGCCCGAGCGGATTGCCGTGCAGCGTGAGGAACGCGAAGTTGATGTATTCGATCCCGCCCAGGAGCTGCGACCGGCACGTCGGGTTGAGGGTCGTGCCGTTGCTCGGATTCTCAGACAGGCTGTCGATGTTCAGCGCGACGCACCACTTGGTCGCGTCACAACTGGAGCCCGCGAACTGAGAGATCCAACCGGGCGAATAGAACTGCAGCTCCATGAATGCGGCGCCCGGCGCCTTGATTGTCTTGGTCGGGTCGACGATGTTGCTGTCGCTGTCCGGTGGACACGTCGACTGCGTATTTGGGTAGGACTGGGTATCGCACATCGCCATCCCAAACCAGAAGGCCGGGTGGAGCTCGAAGTCGTAACCGTTGGTCATCGAGAACGGCCCGGACGGCTCGGTCGGGATCGTCACCTGATACTGGGCCTGGTTTCCCGAGCCGGGCGTATTGGAGTAGAACTGGATTGCCGGCTCGTCGTGACCCACGTAGTAGTTGTTGCCGAACGCGGCCTCCGGGTCTGAGATCTCGCTACACAGCGGGAACGGATCACCGCAGTCCGGCTTGTAGCTCGAATAGTTGCTCGACCCAGCCGAGGGTCCAGAGATAGCGAGAAAAGCTGCGGCGATGCCGGCGATCGACGCAAGCCTAAAGAAGCGAATCGCTGCGCGCATGCGCTTTCCCCCTTCCGTGTTTCTAGGCGCCGGGATCCTGCCAAACGGCTGGGGCACGTGAAGCGGTTGGCGTTACGATCGCCGCATGCCGTTCGCGCTCCGCCTCCTCGCCGCCTGGGCCGTCGATGCCGCCGCGCTCGCGGTCGCGGCGTGGATCTTCAGCGGCGTCTCCGTCGGAGGGTCGACCGGAACGCTCATCCTCGCCGCGCTCGTCTACGGGCTGCTCGCATCGTTCGTGAAGCCGGTGCTGAAGCTGATGACCTTCCCGCTCGCGATCCTCACGCTTGGCGTTGCCTGGTTCTTCGTCGCGATGTTCGTCATCTGGCTGACCGACGCAATCGTCGGCGGCTTCCGCGTGGACGGCTTCTGGACGCTCGTCGGCGCAACCGTGGTCGTCTGGGCGGTGGGCGCCGCAGCCGACCACTGGCTCTTCCCGCGCAAGCGAGGGCTGAAGCGGGTGGTGGCGGCGTCCTCGCGTTTCGGGCGCGTCTGAACGGAAAACATCGCCGGAACAGGCGGTCGGCTCCGGTGGTGCGCGTGCGGGACGTTGCGCCGTAGGAGCCGACCGCGGCCTAGGCTCCCGCGATGAGGCTCTTCCTCGCCGCGCGGCACGGCCAGTCGCTCTTCAACGTCGACAAGGTCGTGAACGGCGATCCGGCTCTCGACCGCGGGCTCTCGGAGCAGGGAGTCGAGGAAGCGGAGAGGCTCGCGGGCCAACTCGCCGCGCTGCCGATCGGCCTCGTCGCCGTCTCGCCGTTCCCACGCGCCCTCCAGACGGCGAACATCGCGCTCGCGGGCCGCGACGTCCCGCACCTCGTCGACGAGGAGCTCGGGGACGTCCGCATCGGCGAGCTCGAAGGCAAGTCGCTCGACGCCTATCGGGACGCGCCCGCGCACGCCAACCGGAAAGAGCGCTTCCCCGGCGGCGAGAGCCTCGACGAGGCCGCGCTCCGCTACGCCACCGCGTTCGAGCGGCTGCTTGCGCGCGACGAGCCGGTGACGCTCGTCGTCTGCCACGAAATCCCCGTCCGCTACCTCGCGAACGCCGCCGCAGGCAGCGGCGAGCTGAACGGGCCGCTCCGCTACGTCGGGAACGCGGCTCCCTATCTCTTCGACGAGGCGTCGCTGCGCCCCGCCGTCGAGCGAATACGGGAGCTCGCCGGGTAGCGTCGGGGCATGGCTGCCGCGGACACCCTCGCGCTGCTCGACTGGAAGCGGCGCGTCTTCGCGCTCTATGCCGCCGTCCGCACGATGCCTCCGGAATCGGGCTGGGAGTTGTGGCGGGAGACCCGGGACGAGCTGTTCCGCTCACACCCGCAGTCGCCGCACCCCGGCTACACGGGCCTCGTGTACTTCCCCTACGACCCGGCAGCACGCGTCCTCGCCGATCTAGAAGACGTCGATGCCCCGCCGCACCCGGTTGCAACGAGCGGCACGGAGCCGATGCTCTTCAGGCCCTTCGCGCGGGCGCATTTCCAACTCGCCGGCGAGCCGCTCGCGCTCGAGGTCTACTGGCTCGAAGGCTACGGCGGCGGGATCTTCCTTCCGTTCCGCGACGCGACGAGCGGCACCGAGACGTATGGCGGAGGCCGCTACCTCCTCGACACGGTCAAGGGCGCGGATCTCGGGGAAACGGACGGGCAGCTCGTGATCGACTTCAACTTCGCCTACAACCCGTCTTGCTCGTACGACCCGGGATGGGTTTGTCCGCTGGCGCCGCCGGCGAACCGGCTGCCGGTCGCGGTGGAGGCGGGGGAGCGGCACGTGACATGAGCGAGCTCGAGGAACTCCGGAACGAGATCTCCGAGCTCGACCGGCGCCTGCTCGAGCTGCTGAACCGGCGGCTCGAGCTGGTCGCGGCCGTGCGCGACCACAAGGACGCGGCCGGCGAGCGGTGGATCGATCCCGACCGCGAGGCGGAGCTGTTGCAGGCGCTCGTCGCGACCAACCCCGGGCCGCTTTCGGAACGAGGCGTCCGGTCGATCTTCCCGGCGATCCTCGACGTGCTGAAGCAGGAGGTCGCGGCCGATCGGCGCGCCCCGGCAGCGCCCGGAGCCGCGCCTGCGCCCGAGCGGCAACGGGCCGTCGAGCGCCTCGCCATCGTCGGCACCGGGCTCGTGGGGACGTCCGTCGCCCTCGCCGCCGGCCGCAACGGGACGCGCAGTCGCGGGTTCGACGCAGATCGCGGCGTGCTCGCGGGGGCAGCGGCACGCGGTGCCGTGGAACCGGTGTCGTCGCTCGCCGAGGCGGTCGCGGACGCCGATCTCGTCGTCGTCGCGGTTCCGGTCGGCGCCGCTCCCGCCGTCGTGCGCGAGACGCTCGACGCGGCCGGGGCGAACGTGGTCGTCACCGACGTCGCGTCGACGAAGCGCCCGCTCGCCTCGCTCGTCGATCCGCGCTTCGTCCCGGGCCATCCCGTCGCCGGCGGCGCCACCGGCGGCCCCGCCCGTGCCGCGGCGGATCTCTTCGACGCAGCGACGTGGTTCCTGACGCCGACCGATTCGTCCTCGGCCGAGAGCGTCGAGCTCGTGGAGCGGTTCGTCGCCTCGCTCGGGGCGCGGGCGGTGCGGACGGACGCCGCGGCGCACGACCGTCTGCTCGCGCTGACGAGTCACCTCCCCCACGCGCTTGCGAACCTCCTCATGCTCCGGGTCGCCGAGGCGGCCGCGGAAGACGACGCGCCGCTCGCCTTCGCGGGCGCGTCGCTCCGCGAGATGACCCGGCTCGCCGGCGCGAACGCGGCGGTGTGGAGCGACATCTTCCTCGGCAACGCCGACGAGATCGCAGCGGCGCTCAGCGGCCTCCGCGCCTCGCTCGACGATCTCGAGCAGGCGCTGCAGGCGGGGGACCGCGAACGAGTCGAGGCAACAGTCGCGACCGCCGCCGCCGCGCGCGAGCGGCTGGAGTCGTTCGCCTACCGAACCGAGCCGGGCCAGCTGAACCGGATCCGCGTCCGGGTCCCGGACCAACCGGGCGTGCTGGCGCGGATCACGCAGATCCTCGGCGCCGCGCAGATCAACCTCGAGGACTTCGAGCTCCGCCACGTCTCGCCCGAGTACGGCGGCGTACTCGTGATCCTCGTCGCAGGCGCCGACAACGCCGCACGAGCCCGGGAACTGCTGCGACGGGAAGGATTCGCCGCCGCCTAGTTAGAGCGCCGCGACGCCTTCTTCCGCCTCGCCGATGCAGCGGTCGAACTCGGCGAAGGCGAGCGCCCACGTCTGCGGGTCGCGGAGGTCGACGCCAAGCGGGGCGAGAAGGTCGTGCGGCGAGCGCGAGGCCCCGCTCGCGAGGAACTCGAGGTAACCCGGCGCGAACCGCTCCGGATCCTCGCGGTAGCGCGCGAGAAGTGAGAACGCGGCGAGGTGTGCGAACGCATAGGCGTACGTGTAGAAGCGGACGTGGATGAAGTGCGGGATGTAGGACCAGCCGAGCCGGTAGCCCTCGGGCAGCTCGATCGAGTCGGCGTAGTAGCGCACGTTCTCCTCGATCCACATCTCCGCGAGCCGGTCGCGCGTCAGGGCCTTCCCCTCGCTGCGCGCGGCATAGGCCCGCGCCTCGAAACGCGCCATCATCGTCTGGCGAAAGATCGACGCCATCGCACCCTCGGCGCGGTCGGCGAGGAGCATCACGCGCGTCGACGGGTCCTCCTCCTGGTCGATCAGGCGCTCGACGGCGAGGAGCTGCGCGAACGTCGACGGCACCTCGGCGAGCGCAATCCCCGTGTGGTACGAGCGGTACGTCTGCCGCTCGAGCGCGAGCGTCCCGTGCACGGCGTGGCCGAACTCGTGAGCGAGCGTGACGACGTCGCGGAGCTGGTCGGTGTAGTTGAGGAGCACGTACGGGAGGACGGTCTTCGAGACGGAGTTGCAGTAGGCGCCTCCGACCTTGCCCGGGCGCGGCTCCGCGTCGACGTGCCCGCGCTCGAGACAGGTGCGGAAGATCTCGCCGAGGCGCGGCTCGAAGTCGCTCAGCGAGTCCTCGACCATGCCGACGGCCTCCGTCCACTCGACGCGGCGGTCGCTGCCGACCGGGGCGTACTGGTCGGCGAGCTGGAGCCGGTCGAGCCCCAGCACCTCCGCCTTGCGGACGAACCAGCGGCGGCCGAGCGCGTAATGCGCCTCGACGGCGGCCATCATCGCCTCGACGACCGCCCCGTCCAGCTCGTTGCGCTGGTTCGTCGGCCACATGGTGTCGGGGATCCCGCGCAGCCGATCGAGGGAGAGCCGGTCACCGACGATCGCGTCGTAGCAGGCCGCCTGCACGTCGGCGACGCTCTCCAGCATCTCGTAGAGGACGTCGAGCGCCGCGAGCCGCAGCTCGCGGTCGTGATGGTGCACGTAGGAGAGCAGGCGGTCGATCGTGTGCGGCTCCGGGCCGTCGCCGCGGTCGAACTCCACCGTCAGCGTCGCGAGCTCGCGACCGTGCAGCGACTCCCACGCCGAGATCGCCGGACGCCGGGCATTGAGCGCCTGCTCCTCGCCCTCCGACAGGATGTACGGCTTCTCCTCCCGCGCCACTCGCAGCCGGTGCACGTACGGCTCGAGCTCGGCGGCTTCGAGCAGCGCGCCGGCCTCGACGTCGTCGAGCGCCAGCCACTCGAGCTCGACGAACAGGAGCATGCTCTCGAGGTCTGCGCCACGGTCGCGCGCGAGCGTCGCGAGGTCGTTCGTCTCGGGATCCGTCGCGTCGGTGTGCTCGCGGGCCGTCGCGTAGAAGTGGACGCGGGCGACGTCCTGCGCGAGCTGGTCGAGCTCGTCGAGAAGATCGCGCAGCCCCTGCGGGCCCGAGGATCCGACGGTGCCGCGCCGCCGCTCCGCGAAGTCGCGTGCACGCGCCAGCAGCTCGTCCCATTCCCGACGCGCCTGCTCGGCATCCGGCTCGAGATCGCTCAGGTCCCAGCGGACTCCGTTGGCGCTGAGGGAGGAGCTGACTGCCACGGCCCGAGAGCGTATCTCGCAATTCATCGCGATGCCATACTTGAGACGAGTGTCCCGCCGCGTGCACTGGATCGTCCTGGGGATCGCGCTCGCCGTCGGAGTAGGCATCGGCGCCGCCATCTCGGTCGTCCGGTCCTCGGGCGCCCCGGCGAGCCCGGTGGTGTCCGGGACACCCACGGTCGCGAACCCGCTGCTCGATCCGGGCACGCCGCTGAAGGGCGTCGCTCCCGGGTTCACGCTGACCGACCAGTTCGGCCAACGCGTCTCGCTGCGCTCGTTGCGCGGCAAGGTGGTCGTCGTCTCCTTCAACGACCCGGAATGCACGACGATCTGCCCGCTCACGACGACCGCGCTGCTGCACGCGAAGGAGTTGCTCGGCCCGGCGGCCTCGGGCATCGAGCTGCTCGGCGTCGGCGCCAATCCCGAGGCGACCGAGGTCAAGTGGGTTCGGGCCTACTCGCAGGCGCACGGGATGATGCACAAGTGGCGCTTCCTGACCGGCTCGCTCCCGGAGCTGAAGCGGGTCTGGCACGCCTACGGCATCGAGGCGGCGGTGGTGAAAGTCCTCATCGACCACACGCCGGCGACGTACGTGATCGACTCGCGCGGCCGCTTCTCGCGCCTCTACCTGACGCAGATGGCCTACTCGAGCGTCGACCAGCTCGGGTTCGAGATGGCGCAGAGCCTCGCCGCGCTACTCCCCGGCCACCCGCATCTGCACGGCACGCAATCGCTGGCCCCCATCAGTCTCCTCGGCCCGAGGAAGCCCGTGACGCTGCCGCAAGCCGGCGACGGCACCGTTCGGCTCGGCCCGGGTTCGGGCCCGCACCTCGTCCTCTTCTTCGACACGTGGGAGACCGAGGTCGCCGACCTGAGCGCGCAGCTCGAGGCGCTCAACCGTTACCAGGCCGCCGCCCGGAGCAAGGGGCTCCCGCCGCTCGTCGCGATCGACGAGGGTGGCGTGGAGCCGTCGCCGCAGGCGCTACCAGGCTTCTTGCACACCCTCCCGCACCCGCTGTCGTATCCCGTAGCCGTCGACGAGAGCGGCCGTGTCGCCGACGGGTATCGCGAACAGGACTCGCCCTGGCTCGAGCTCGTCTCCGGCTCGGGCCGCTTCCTCTTCTACGAAGACCTCGCCGTCAAGGGCTGGCCGAGCCTGCCGCAGCTGCTCACGAAGGTGCACGCCGCCCTCGCGCGGGCGAAGGGCTGAACCTGCGCGAGCCGGCACGCCACGCGACGGCGGCCGCGACGCTCCCGATCGCGACGACGTAGAGAAGGCGGAGCCAGCCGGCGCCCGAATCGGTGCCGGCGCCGATCCCGTGCGCGGTGGCCGCCGCCCAGACGGCAAACGTGAGGTAGTGGATCCGACGCCAGCGCGCCTGGCCCAGCCGCTTCCGGAGCAGGTTCGATACGCCGACCGCCGCGAGGAGCTCGAGCGCGACCGTGCCGAGCGCGACCCAGAACGGCCGGTACGTCGAGGCGCCCGGTACGAGCACCGCGACGAGCGAGGTGTGGACGTACCGGTCGACGAGGAGCATGCAAACGTGGAGGACGACGAACGCGCCCGTCAGCAGCGCGACGAAGCGGTGCACGTCGGTCACTGCGAA
>VAXA01000195.1 GCA_005883365.1 Actinomycetota bacterium | reverse complement strand
GCCGGCGCATGAACAGCTCGAGCAGCGCGAACTCCTTCGCCGACAGGTCGAGCTCCCCGGTGCCGCGCCACGCCCGATGCGCGGCCGGATCGAGGCGGAGGTCGCCGACCTCGAGCACCGGCGGCCGCTCCACCGGCGCACGGCGGGTCAGCGCGCGCAGCCGCGCCAGCAGCTCCCCGAAGTCGAACGGCTTCGCCAGGTAGTCGTCGGCGCCGGCGTCGAGGCCGGCGACGCGGTCGTCGACGGCGTCGCGAGCAGTCAGCATCAACACGGGCGTCCAGACGCCGTTGCGTCGCAAGCGGCGGCAGATCTCGAAGCCGTCCACTCCGGGCAGCATCACATCGAGCACGATCGCGTCGTACGGAACGGCTCGCGCCATCCAGAGCGCTTCCTCCCCGCGATCGGCGATGTCGGCCGCGTAACCCTCCTCGCGGAGTCCGCGGCCCAGCAGCTCCCCGAGCTTCTTCTCGTCCTCCACCACCAGGACACGCATGGCTCCATTCTGGCCTGCGACGTTAGAGCCCGATGAGGCGCGCACTTCTTCGCCTCCCACCACGGTCAGCACGACGGCCGAGAGCGACTACTCGCCGAGCCCGATCTCGCCGACGACCCCGGTGCCCTGCTTGTTCGGGACCCAGCTCGCATCGACCGTGCGGTGCTCGCCGTTCGGCAGCCGGCACGTGCCCGTGAAGCTGGTCCCGCCAACCTGCGTGATGTGACCACGGCAGACGTGGCCGCTCGGCAGGTACTCGAGCTGGAGCGACGTCGACTCCAGCGACTGCGGCGAGGCGAGCAGGTCTGCGCGGACGAGGAGCTTCTCGGGCCGCTTCGCCTGGCCGACGAACGACACGATCTGCTGCAGGTTCGTCCCGTTCCGGATCACCTGGCCCGTGAGGGTCTCCCTGACGCGTGTGGCGTCCCAGAGTGGAGTCTGGTGGCGGAGCGGCCCGACGATGAGGAGCGGCAGTCCGACCACCGTCACCGCGCCGGCCGTCGCAACGCGCGGCGAGCGCAGGACGAAGCCACCGAAGCGCCAGAGGAGCAGTACGAGGACGCTCGCGACCGCTGCGCCGTAGATGAGCGCGAGCCACCATGCTCCACGGTCGGTGCCGGACATGAGGCCGTGCAGCGAGGCGAGCGTCCAGACCGCGAAGTTGAGGTAGTGCGCGGTGCGCCAGAACCGGTGTGGCAGACGTCTCCGGTAGTGGTTCGTGATCGCGAGCGCGAGCAGCAGCTCGGCCGCGGCGATGCCGAGCCCCGTCCAGAGCGGACGGTAGGCGGCCGTGAACGGGACGAGCAGCTGAGTCAGTGAGAAGGGGAGGAAGGAGTCGGCGGCGATCGTGAGCACGTGGACGCCGATGAGCGACCCTACGAGCAGGCCCCCGAAGCGATGGACGTCCTCGAGCGAGAAGCGCGGCCAGCGCCGGTTCTGTGCTTTGCCGCCGAGCGCCAGCCCGAGTGACACGACGACGCTCAATACGACATAGGCGGCGACCCCCGACGCACGTGCCGCGTACCAGATGGCCGAGCTCGAGGTCAGATGCACGCCGGTACCGCATGCGACCAGCAGCCGTTCTCGATGATCTCGCCGCCGAGCGAAACGAAGCGGCCCGCGATGCCGCGCTCGTCGAGCCAGCCGGGGCCGCGCTCCGAGAGCAGGAACGCGGCCTTTGCGGCGACGTCGGCCGCGAGGCAAGTCGCACCCGAGGCCGTGACCTGCTCCCACGGCGACTCACTGGGGCGTCCGCCCAGCGGATCGATCAGATGATTGCCGCGCGAGGCGATGCCGCTTGTCGCGAGGCCGCCCGCGACGACGCGGACCGCCCCGCCGCCGGGCAGCGCAACATCGACCGGTCCGCGCGCGGCGATGTCGCCCCCCGCCGAGACGAAGCCGTCGCCGCGAATCAGCCGAGCCGCCTCGTCGACGGCGAGCGCCTTGACCACTCCGTTCAGATCGAGAGCGAGTCCTGCCGGCCGGCGGAGAATGCGGCCCGCGAGCCGAACTTCCCCAGGCGACCCGAGAGTCGGATCGACGAGGCCGTCCGTGTCAGCTGCTGCGGCGAGCGCAACCTCGAGCGTCGAGGAGAAGAACGGCGACACGACCTGAACCTCGGCCAGCGAGGCGTTGACACGGCAGAGCTCGGACTGAGGACGGAAAAGGCTGAACGTCTCCTCCCAGCGCTCGAAGGCGGCCGCGACCGCGTTCGGGTCGGCGCCTGCGAGCACGATCTCGCAGCCCATTGCACGGAAGCGGTGGACGGCGTTCACGAGGTTGCGGTGGCAACCGGAGGTGGCTGCACCAATGCGCTCTTGCGCACCGCCCGCTCGAACGACGAGGGCGCACCGAGCGGCTTTGCCTTTCCCTTGGTGTGGCCGGGGGCGTTGACCTTGGCGCCGACGAAGGCGACGCCGAAGACGAGCGCGGTCAGCGCCGCGATCGCGGTCTTGGCGCCACGCGCCCGCGCACGAGCCGCGTCGATTCGCGAGTTACGCGCCATGGCGTCGACCAGCGTGCCCGCGAGCGATGAGAGGCCGATGTGAGCCGGCTGGCAGATGCATTTGAGACGCGCTCAGAAGCTGATCCATTGGACACGGGCCGGGGTCTGAGTCGCGGTGTGAAGCCCTGCGGCAGGTCTCTCGGCTAGTGAGGGAAGGCCCGGCGCCCCTCGAGAGGAGCGCCGGGCGGCGCTGTGTCTAGCCGATCTGGAGCAAGGTGACGACTACGAAGGCGATGGCGGCCGCCGCGCCCAGGCTGATCGCCGTAGGTCGGGCGCAGCCCTTGGGACTAGCGAGTCCCACCGTGATCGCACCGAGTGCGATCACTAGCGTCGGCCCGAGCCAGTAGACGCTGAGCGAAAGGAGCGCCGCCACGGCAAGCATGATCGGGCCGCAGTGCCTAGGAGGGGCTGGGGAGATTCCGTAGGTGAACCGGGCTCTCGCGGAAGAGCCCTCCACTTCGCCGACCTCGGCGTTGCCACGGCACACGGACGCTCACCCGCGCGATCCAGCAGCGCACCTTTGGGCCGCCGAAACCTCGCTCCGCGAACTCGGCACGCCGGCCCTTGAGCTGCTGGCTGACAATCCGGTCACCGATCGAAGTCACAGCCGGCCTCCGGGTTGATGGTCACCGGGGCGGGCACCCCGGGAGGGCGCCTCCGCTTCCAGCTATTGACCGGCAGCCTGACTGATTATGTCCGCAGCCTGTGCGGTCGAAAGGACATCAGTGTTGATCACAAGGTCGTAGTCGGTGGGAGATTCGCGATCAACGCCATAGAAGCGTCTGAGGTAATCGCGGCGACCCGCGTCGGCTTCTTTGACCATGCGCACCGCTTGCGATTCGTCAAGCGTGTCCTGCGCGCTGACACGCTGGGCTCGAGTCGTAGGGGAGGCTGTGACGAGGACGCGCAATCTCGCCGGGTCGGGCTCGACCGCGTACGAGGCGGCGTGGGCAACGATGACCACCCTGCCGCGCGCCGCCGTCTGCACGACCGTCTCGCGGATCAATGCCCGGATGTCTGCAGGTCGGAGGCTCTCCATGGCCGCAGTGACGCCGGCGCCGAACGTCCAGGCATCTCCACCTCCTTCTGCGAGCACCTCGAGAACGCGACCAGCGAATGACCTCCGCCGTTCTTCGTCTGCGATGTCCCCAGGCTCGAGTCCACCTTGCGCAGCCGCCCTGGCCACGATCTCTTCGTCGACATAGAGGTAGCGAAGCTGCTGGGCGACCTGCTT
>VAXA01000196.1 GCA_005883365.1 Actinomycetota bacterium | reverse complement strand
GCTGCCGCCGAACGGCTACAAGCTCTCCGTCCTCGAGCGCGACGAGCAGGGCCTGCAGGTCAAGGTCGTCGAGGAGGAGACGTCCGCCGCGCAGACCGTCGGCCTCTCGGCCGAGCTGCTCGCGTCGCCCATCTACGCGAATCTCCGCCGCGCCTACGAGAAGCTCGTCGAGGTCGTCGGGCCGCCGCCGTTTTCGCTCGCACTGGGTAAGCACACCGCGGACGCGCAGACCTTCTCGGGCCTGCGGCACGGCGCGCTCGACCTCGCGAAGGAGGTCGGAACCCAGCTCTCTCGCTACAAGGGCCTCGGCGAGATGAACCCCGACCAGCTCTGGGAGACGACGATGGATCCGGCCAAGCGTCTGCTCGTCCGGGTCGACGTCGAGGACGCGAGCGCCGCCGACCAGCTGTTCTCGATGCTGATGGGCGACCAGGTCGAGCCACGCCGCATCTTCATCGAGGAGAACGCGAAGGACGCGTTCCTTGACGTCTAGGAGCAGGGATGTCTGAGGTCGAAACAGGCGCCCTCGGGGCCGGCCGCATCGAGCCCCGCGAGCTCGAGCAGGAGATGCGCTCGAGCTTCCTCGACTACGCGATGTCGGTCATCGTCTCGCGTGCGCTGCCCGACGTGCGCG
The DNA here is from genome assembly GCA_005883365.1 of Actinomycetota bacterium. Taxonomy (GTDB): domain Bacteria; phylum Actinomycetota; class Thermoleophilia; order Gaiellales; family Gaiellaceae; genus Palsa-739. Next base: position 3,765 of record VAXA01000196.1, on the reverse strand, counting down.
ACGGGCTGAAGCCGGTGCACCGGCGCGTCCTCTACGGGATGCACGAGGCGGGCCTGCAGCCGAACCGGCCGTACAAGAAGTCCGCCTCCACGGTCGGTGCGGTGATGGCGAACTACCACCCGCACGGCGACTCGGCGATCTACGACACGCTCGTCCGGATGGCGCAGCCCTTCTCGCTGCGCTACCCGCTCGTCGACGGCCAGGGGAACTTCGGCTCGATCGACGACGACCCACCAGCCGCCATGAGGTACACCGAAGCGCGCCTCGCACGGATCGCGACCGAGCTGTTGCAGGACATCGACGCGAACACCGTCGACTTCGAGCCGAACTACGATGAGTCGCGCCGGCAGCCGTCGGTCCTGCCTTCGCGTTTCCCGAACCTGCTCGTCAACGGCTCGACCGGGATCGCGGTCGGGATGGCGACGAATATGCCACCGCACCATCTCGGCGAGACCATCGACGCCGTCGTGGCGATGATCGACGACCGGGACATCTCCGTCGAAGGGCTGATGAAGCACATCAAGGGCCCCGACTTCCCGACGGGCGCGTTCGTCGTCGGCCGCAGCGGCATCCGCGACGCCTATCGCACAGGGCGCGGTCGCATCATCATGCGCGCCCGCGCCCACATCGAGGAGCTGCGCGGCGGCAGGTCGGCCGTCGTGATCACCGAGCTCCCCTACGGCGTGAAGAAGGGCGGAGACTCCGGCGTCATCGTCAAGATCGCCGACCTCGTGCGGGACAAGGTGCTGACGGAGGTGGCCGACCTCGCGGACCACTCCGACCGTACCGGCATGCGGATCCAGGTCGAGCTCAAGCGCGACGCGGTGCCGCAGGTCGCGCTGAACAAGCTCTTCAAGCACACGTCCCTGCAGACGACGTTCGGTTACAACGCGGTCGCGCTCGTCGACGGCGTCCCGCGCACGCTGTCGCTGCTCGAGCTCGTCCGCCACTATCTCGATTTCCAGCGCGAGGTCGTCACCCGCCGCTCGAAGGACGAGCTGCGCAAGGCCGAAGCCCGCGCGCACGTCCTCGAGGGCTACCTGATCGCGCTCGACAACATCGACGCGGTTGTCGCGCTGATCCGCGCTGCGGCCGACACCGAGGAGGCGCGTACGCAGCTGCAGGAGCGCTTCTCGCTGAGCGAGATCCAGGCGCAGGCAATCCTCGACATGCGGCTCGCTCGCCTCACGGGGCTCGCGCGCAAGGAGGTCGAGGACGAGCACCGCGACCTGGCGGAGCGGATCGGCGAGCTACGGGAGATCCTCGGCGACCCGGCCAAGATCGACGGCCTTATCCGTGAGGAGCTCCTCGAGATCAAGGGGATCTACGGCCGCACCGACGAGCGCCGTACCGAGATCGTCGCCGCCGAGGAGGAGCTCGAGCTCGAGGACCTGATCGCCGAGGAGGACATGGTCATCGCGATCACGCGGTCGGGCTACATCAAGCGACTACCCGTGACGACGTACCGCGAGCAGCGGCGCGGCGGCATCGGCGTGATGGGGATGGAGCTGAAAGAGGACGACTACATCGAGCATCTCTTCGTCGCCTCGACGCACGACTACATCCTTTTCTTCACCAACGTCGGCAAGGTCTACCGGCTCAAGGTGCACGAGCTGCCACTCGGCTCCCGCCAGTCGAAGGGGCGGGCGATTGTCAACCTCCTCCCGTTCCGGCAGGACGAGCAGGTGCGCGCCGTAATCCAGACGCGCGACTTCGAGGAGGCGAAGTACCTCGTGTTCGCGACGAAGAACGGCATCGTCAAGAAGACGGAGCTTGCCGCGTACAACACCCCGCTCAAGGCCGACGGGATCATCGCGATCAAGATGCGCGACGGGGACGAGCTCGTAGGCGTCCGCCACTCGACGGGCCAGGACGACATCCTCATCGTCTCGAAGAAAGGCCAGGCGATCCGCTTCCACGAGACCGACGCGAGGCCCATGGGTCGCGACACGTCCGGCGTCGCAGGCATGAGGCTCCGCAAAGGCGACGAGGTGATCTCGATCAACATCGCCGAGGACGACGCGGATCTCCTCGTCGTGACCGAGAACGGCTTCGGCAAGCGGACGCGTGTGTCCGAATACACCGTCAAGGGCCGCGGAGGCATGGGGGTCAAGACCGTGCAGCTGAGCGAGGCGCGCGGCTACCTCGTCGGCTCACGCGTCGTCCGTGACGGCTACCAGGTGATGCTCATCTCGACGGCCGGCACCGTGATCAAGGTTCCGGTCGAGGACGTGAAGCGGCTCGGCCGCTCGACACAGGGCGTGATCGTGATGCGGCTGCGCGGCGACGACGAGCGGGTCTCCGCACTCGCGCCTGTCGTCGAGTCGGAGGAGACGAACGGCGACGACGAGCCCGCCGAGACGTAAGCCTGCGCTGGGTCACCGCAGCGCACCCTTCCAAAAGCAGCGGCGGCGCTTTATAACTCTCGGGAGGGGTCAACGACGCGGCGAGGGCGGAATGGCAGGCAGCCGGCAGGTCGATCTTCTCGAACCCATCAATCTGGCAGAGCATCTCGACAAGGTCGAGCTCTACCTCGGGCAGGTGTGCCAGATCGCCGGGATCTCGAAGATGCAGCTCGACTACTGGACGAACAAGGCCCAGATCCCGACCAAAGGCAAGAAGCAGCGGATCTACGACATCGACGCCCTCGAGACCGTGATGCTGATCAAGCAGGCCAAGGACAAGGGGCTGAACCTCGGCGCGGCGATCGAGGCCGCGCGCAGCTTCCGCGAGCAGCGCACCAACGGCGCCCTCCTCTAACCGCAACTAGCGCACCGAGTGGAGCCGCTGCCAGCCGTCGTACCGGCCCTCGAGCTCGAGCAGAATCACGGCGAGCAGCGGCGCTCGCGGCCACTCCCGGCCGGTCTCGGCGAGGAGTGACGTCGGAGGCTTCGGAGTCTCCAGGGGCAGCTCGTCGGCTGTCTGGTTGACGTTCACGCCGATCCCCAGCACGACTCTGCCGGCACTGGCCTCGGGCAGGATCCCGGCCACCTTCCGTCCCTCGATCAGCACGTCGTTGGGATGGCTCAGCTCCGCGGCTACGTGCGCTTCGGTACGCAGGGCGGCCGCAACGGCGTCGCCTGCGACGAGCGAGAGCTCCGGCCACAACGCCATCGGCGGCTTGGGCCGGAGCAGGACAGAGAACAGGAGGGCCCGATCCGCAGGCGCCTCCCAGGTGCGGCCGAGGCGGCCGCGCCCGTGCGTCTGGTGGTCGGCGGCAACCGTCGCGCCCTCGACTTCGTCCCCGTCGAGCAGACGCTGCGTCGAGGCGCACTCGGCGACGAAGCGGTACGGCCTGCCGAGGCGCCCTTGCAGAAGCGGCTCGACGGAGCCGGGAGAAAGATCCGACACCCGCATCTAGACTACTCCGGCCGTGGGGAGGATCAGGCAGCCGCTGCGTGAGCGCAGTCTCGACTACGCGAGCCTCAGCGACCCCGTCCTCGTGACCAGGGCAAAAGCCGGCGGTCGCGAGGCGCTCGAGGCGCTCTGCGTCCGCCACGCACCGCGCGTGGAGAGCCTCGCGCGGCACCTACTTCGAGATCCGGAGGACGCGCGTGACGCCGCGCAAGAGGCGCTCGCGAAGCTCTGCGTCCGGCTCCGCCAGTTCCGGGGCGAGGCCCAGTTCTCGACCTGGCTGCACCGGCTCGTGGTCAACACCTGCCGCGACGTTGCGCAGCGGCAGCGGACGCGGACGCACGATCCGCTGCCGGAAGAGCTCGGCGCCGACCTCGAGCAGGATCCAACGCGTGGCGTACGGATCACCGA
>VAXA01000193.1 GCA_005883365.1 Actinomycetota bacterium | reverse complement strand
GCGGCCGCTCGCGCAACGCCTCTTCCTCGTCGCCGAAGACGGCGGCCGCGAGGAGGTTGAGAAAGCCGTGCTCGCCGGGCTCGGTCGCGTACGCGTGGTGGAGGCCGGCCGTCGCCTTGAAGACGAGCCCCCGCGTGCGGCAGCCGCGGATGAAGTCTGCGAGCTCGTCGACGCCGGGGACGCGCTGCCCGCCGCAGCGGATCTTCGCGCGCAGCCCGCCCGCAGCAACCTCTTCGAGCGGAACGCCCTCGAGGTACACGGCCTCGTCCTGCCTCTCGGTTGCGCCGTCGACGACCGCGAGGGCCCGTCCCTCGTCCTGCGGCAGCTCCGAGATCTGCGCCGCCGGCCAGACGAGACGACCGAGCAGCCATGCGTGCTCGCTCTGCCGGGCGCGCCGATCCTCGGAGAGCGCCTCTACCGGCGGCAGGCTCGCCGGCGGGAACATCGGCGCGTGATCGAAGAACCTCGTGAGGAGGGCGCGGCGGGCGTCGTCCGGCATGAAGCCCGAGGCTACACTGGGCGCCGGGCCAGGCCCCGCACGGTGGAAGCGGTGTGAACCGCGTCAGATCCGGGAGGAAGCAGCGCTAAGCCTCGTCTTCCACGCGTGCGTTCGGTCTGGCCCTCTGCTTGAATCGACTCGTGGCCGCTCTTTACCGGAAGTACCGTCCGCAGAGCTTCGAGGAAGTCGTCGGGCAGGAGGCGGTTGTCCGCACGCTGAGCAACGCGATCGCGACCGAGGCGGTGCGGCAGGCCTACCTCTTCGCCGGCCCGCGCGGCACCGGCAAGACCTCGATGGCGCGCATCCTCGCCAAGTGCCTCAACTGCGTGCAGGGGCCGACGATCACGCCCGACGGCACGTGCCACGCCTGCCGCGCGATCGCCGCCGGCACGTCGCTCGACGTGATCGAGATGGACGCCGCGTCGCAGCGCGGCATCGACGACATCCGCGAGATCCGCGACCGCGTCGTCCTGCAGCCCGTCGAGGGCGCCTACAAGATCTACATCCTCGACGAGGCACACCAGCTCACCGACGCCGCCTGGAACGCGCTGCTGAAGCTGATCGAGGAGCCGCCGCCGCACCTCGTCTTCGTCTTCTGCACGACCGACCTCTCGAAGGTGCTGCCGACCGTGCGCTCGCGTTGCCAGACGTTCGTCTTCCAGCGGCCGGGCCTGCAGGATCTCGTCAAAGTGCTGCGCCAGATCGCGGACGCCGAAGGGATCGACGCGCCCGACCAGGCGCTGGCGCTCGTCGCGCGCAGCGGCCGCGGCGCCTACCGCGATGCGGTCTCGACGCTCGACCAGCTGGCGTCCGCGACCGGCAACCAGGTCACGGTGCCGGCGGTGCTCGAGCTGCTCGGGACGGTGGAGGAAGAGGCGCTCTTCCGCCTCTGCGACCTCGTGATCGACCGAGACACCGCGGGCGCGCTCACGTACGTCGAGGAGCTGTCGGAGCGCGGGCACGACCTCGGCCGTCTCGTCCTCGACCTGATTGAGCACCTGCGGCAGCTGATGCTCGCCCAGCATCTCGGTGACGTGCCCGAGGCCGCCGCGACGAGCGAGGAAGCGCGGGAGCGGCTACAGGCGCAGGCGAACCAGCTCGGCGAAGCCACAGTCCTGCGTCTCGTCGACCTGCTCGCGGTCGCGGTCGACGACATGCGCCAGGGCGGCGACCCTCGGCTGCCGCTCGAGCTCGCGCTGGTCAAGGTGACCCGTCCCGCGAGCGACCTCTCGCGCGAGTCGATCGCCTTCCGTCTCGAGCGGCTCGAACACGGGCAGGTCCAAAGCGGACCCGTCTCGGTATCAGTTACCGAGGCAGGTCCCGAAAGGCCAGTCGCCGAGCCGGAGCCGGAGCCTGAGCCGGTTCCCGTCCCCGTCGGCGCGCCGCCCGCGCTCGAGCTCTCGCAACTCCAGGAGGCCTGGACGCGCACGGTGCTGCCCGCCGTCGAGGAGCGCGGCGGCATCCCGACGGCGTCGCTGCTGCGCGAGGCGCATCCGGCCGACCTGAGCGGCGACACGCTCACGCTCGAGTTCCCGCCGACGGCCCAGTTCCACCTCGACCTCGTCCGCGACCCGAAGAACGCGGGCCTGCTCTCCGACGCCCTCTACGACGTCACCGGCCGCCGGCTGGAGCTCGTGTTCGAGCTAGGCGAGGCGCGCGAGGCGCCGGCGGCCGACGAGGAGCCGGCGGGCGAGGAGCAGATCCTCGAGCTCCTCAAGGAGACATTCGACGCGCGCGAGCGGGAAAGCTAGGCCCATGTCCTCTTTCGACATGGAGCGGCTCATGCAGCAGGCCGCGCAGATGCAGGACCAGGTGCAGCGCATGCAGGACGAGGCTGCACAGGAGACCGCGCAGTCATCGGTCGGCGGCGGTCTGGTCAAGGTCACCGCGAACGGCGCCGGCGACGTCGTCGCGATCGAGATCTCGCCGGACGCGATCGACCCGGACGATCCGGAGGCGCTCGCCGACCTCGTCCTCGCCGGGGTGAACGAAGCGCTCCGCTCGGCCCGGGTGGCCGTCGAGGCGAAGGCGCAGCAGATGCTCGGGGATATGGGTCTCGGCGGTCTCGGGCTCCCCGGGCTCGGCGAGTGAGTACACCTCCGCCCCCGGGGAGGCGGAGCGTGCGCGGGCGTTACCTCTTCTCGAACTGGCTGTGGGCTCTGATCGTCCTCGCTCTGATCGGCGTCGTGATCTGGGGCTGGGCGTTCGATTTTTCGCCGCGCTAGTCGCGGGCGAAGAACCGCCGGAAGAAGAAGGCCGCCCGGCGCCAGACATTCATCCGGTGCTCGTGTCGCTGGACCGGCGCGGCTGCTTTGCCCTCCAGTTCACGGATGTCGGCGCCGAATTGCTCTCCCAGTCCGCCGCGGCTGTCGGGCTCGATCTCCGCGGTCGTGGCGGGCTCGAGGAACTCGTCCGACGCCTCGACCTCTCCCCGCGTGAGCGAGAGGTTGACCCGCCCCTCGGTGATGGTCGTGACCCTCTCCGCCGGGACGTACTTCGGACGGCCCAAAGCCGACATGGTGACCGCCAACCCGTTGAAGATGTCCTCGGTGTCGTCGCCTGCGACCTCGTCGACCGCGCCGACCTCCGTGCCGTCGGAGGCGTAGACCTTCCAACCGGGCCTGATCATCAGCCACGAAACGCGGTCGCTCACCCGCAAGATCTTGACAGGACTCGTCCGGACCGGACGAGTACCCTCAGCGCATGCTCAGCCCCTCGGTCGAGAACCTCGTCGCGCAGCTGACGCGCCTGCCGGGAATCGGCAGCCGCACGGCGCAGCGACTCGCGTTCCACCTCCTCCAGACGGAGAAGGAGGAGGCACTCGCGCTCGCCGGGGCGATCGAGGAGGTGAAGGAACGCGTGCGCTTCTGCCGTGAGTGCGGCAACCTCACCGAGGAAGAGCTCTGCGCCATCTGCCTCGACGGGCGGCGCGACCGGACCACGATCTGCGTCGTCGAGCAGCCGGTCGACGTCGTCTCGCTCGAGCGGACGGCGGAGTACCGCGGCCTTTACCACGTCCTCGGCGGCGCGCTGTCCCCGCTCGACGGCGTCGAGCCCGAGCACCTGCGGATCGACGAGCTGATGCACCGGGTCCAGAGCGACGGCGTGGTCGAGGTCGTCCTCGCCACGAACCCGAACGCGACCGGCGAGGCGACGGCGTCCTACCTTGCCGGCCGACTGCCCGAGCGCATCCGGGTCACGCGCCTCGCCAGCGGGCTGCCGGTCGGAGGCGACCTCGAGTACGCCGACGAGGTGACGCTCGGCCGGGCTCTGGCCGGCCGCAGGGAGATGTAGGCCTTGGCGAGCACGCAATACGAGCCGCTGCCGGAGATCGCAGCCGACGCGACGGCGCATCGCCCAGACCTCCTCGTGATGAAGTTCGGCGGCACCTCCGTCGCGGACACGGAGAAGATCAGAGAGGTCGCGCGCCGGCTGGTGCACGCCCGGGAGCGGGGCAGGCGCGTCGTCGGCGTCCTCTCGGCGATGGGCGACACGACGGACGAGCTGATCCGGCTCGCGCACGAGATCTCGACGCGTCCGCACCCGCGCGAGTACGACATGCTCATCTCGGTCGGCGAGCGGATCTCGAACGCGCTCTGCGCGATGGCCGTGCACGACATGGGCCACCAAGCCATCTCGCTCACAGGCTCGCAGGCGGGCATCGTCACCGACACCGCCCACGGCAAGGCGAAGATCGCGGAGGTGCGCGCCACGCGGATCAACGACGCGCTCGATGCGGGCAGGATCGTGCTCGTCGCCGGGTTCCAGGGGGTCTCGGCCGACTCCCACGACGTGACCACGCTCGGCCGCGGCGGCTCCGACACGACCGCCGTCGCGCTCGCGGCCGCCCTCGGCGGCGCTTGCGAGATCTTCACCGACGTCGAGGGCGTCTTCACCGCCGATCCACGTGTCGTCCCCGACGCGCTGAAGCTCGCGACGGTCAGCTACGAGGAGATGCTCGAGATGGCGGCGACCGGCGCACGGGTGATGATGGCGCGGTCGATCGAGATCGCACGCAGGTACGGTGTGGCGCTCCACGTGCGCGCGTCGTACAACGACAGCGAGGGCACGAGGATCGCCGAGGAAGGAGATCTGGTGCTCGAGAAGGCGATCGTCTCAGGCGTCACTCACGATGCTTCCGAAGCCAAGGCGACGATCGTCGCGGTACCCGACAGCCCGGGCATCGCCGCGCGTGTGTTCCGCGCGCTCGCCGACGCGGGCGTGAACATCGACATGATCGTGCAGAACGTCTCCGCCAACGGCACGACGGACATCTCGTTCACCCTGCCTAAGAGCGACCTCGCGGTCGCCGGACCGATCCTCGACCGCCTGACCGCCGAGATCGGCGCGTCGTCGGTCGATCTCGACGACGAGGTCGCGAAGGTCTCGCTCGTGGGCGCCGGCATGAAGAGCCATCCGGGCGTTGCCGCCGACATGTTCGAAGCTCTCGCCGAGGCGGGCATCAACATCGAGATCATCTCCACCTCCTCGATCCGCGTCTCCTGTGTCGTGCGCGCAACGGAGGTCGAGCGTGCGGTGCAAGCGGTGCACGAGAAGTTCCGGCTGTTCGCCGAGGAGCGCGCCGATGCCTGACGCGCGCGTCGCGGTGATCGGAGCCACCGGCGCCGTCGGGAGCGTTTCGGTGCGGATTCTGCGGGAGCGCGGGTTCGAGCACGTGCGTGCCTTCGCCTCCGCCCGCTCCGCGGGGTCGACGCTCGCCGACGGCTGCGTCGTCGAGGAGGCAACGCCCGACGCGCTCGCCGCAGGAGACATCGACATCGCGCTGTTCTCGGTCGGGACGCCGGCATCGCGCGAGCTCGTCCCGCACGCCGTGCGCGGCGGCGCCGTCGCGATCGACAAGTCGTCGGCCTACCGGCTCGAGCCGGGCGTCCCGCTCGTCGTGCCGGAGGTGAATGGCGACCGTGTCGCCGACCACGACGGGATCCTCGCCAACCCGAACTGCTGCACGATTCCGCTCGCGTGCGTGCTGAAGCCGCTGCACGATGCCGCGGGGCTGCGTCGCGTGCGTGTCTCCACGTACCAGGCCGCTTCGGGCAAGGGCGCGAAGCGCGCCGAGCAGCTTAAGGAGGAGCCTGTCGAGCAGCACGACGTCGGCTTCGACTGGACCTGGGAGGGTGACGAGACCGACGAAGAGTCGAAGATCCGCGCGGAGACTCGGAAGGTCCTCGAGCTCCCCGAGCTGCCGATCAGCGCCACCACCGTGCGGGTTCCCGTGCTCGTGGGCCATGCGGAGTCG
>VAXA01000192.1 GCA_005883365.1 Actinomycetota bacterium | reverse complement strand
GCTTCGTCGAGCCGATCACGAAGGAGCTCCCGCTCGAGTACGCCGTCGAGATGAACCGGCTGATCCAGCTCCAGATGGAGGGGTCGGTAGGTTGATCGTCGAGCGCACCGACTTCGTCTCGGTGCCGGTCACGGACATGGAACGGGCGAAGCGCTTCTACGGCGAGACGCTCGGCCTGCCGGAGATCGAGCACTCGGAGCAGGGCTTCCCCGAGTACCAGCTCGGCGAGAACGTCAGCCTCTACCTCCTGCAGATGGAGAACATCGGCCAGACGTTCGAGGGGCCGCACACGGGCTCGATCGCGCTGCGGGTGCCGGACGTCGAGGCGGCGCAGAAGGAGCTCGAGGCGAAGGGCGTCGAGTTCGACTTCGACGAGTCGCCGTTCGACAGCGGCGTCTGCCACATGGCGATCTTCAAGGACCCGGACGGAAACCAGCTCATGCTGCACCGCAGGTACGCGCCTCGTGGCTAGGCCGGACGCACTGGCGGCGTACGACGCCTTGCCGCTCCCGGACATGACCGAGGAGCACTGGCGCTTCACGGACCTGCGCGGCTTCGACCCTGAGTCGTTCGCGGGCGCTGCGTCGGCGGAGATCGAGACGTTGCTCGACCTCGACGTCGCCGGCTACGCGACGGTGACCGCCGACGGGATCGAGATCGAGAAGGCACCGGAGGGCGTGACGTTCGAGCTGCTCCCCGAGGAGCACGATCGCCTCTACTCACTCGTCGGCTGGGACGAGAAGTTCGCTGCGCACAACGCGGCGATGTGGAAGCACGGCCTCCTCGTCGTCGTGCCGAAGGGCGTCGAGCTCGAGAAGCCGCTCTACGTCCGCATCTCCGCGACCGGCCAGACGTTCTGGCGGCTCGTCGTCGTGGTCGAGGAGGGCGCGCGGGCGTCGCTCATCGAGGAGTACGCGTCACCGGCTCCCGACACCGAGGCGTACTCCAACGCGGTCACGGAGCTCTTCGTCGAGCCGGCCGCGAAGCTCGAGTACGTCTCCCTCCAGAACCTCTCGCGCGAGACATGGCACTTCGCGAGCCACCACGCGCGTGTCGAGCGCGACGCCGAGCTCGACTGGGTCGCCGGCGGCTTCGGTTCGAAGAAGGGCAAGACGCGGATCCAGAACGATCTCAACGGACGCGGCGCCACCTCGCGCGTCACCGGCGCGTACTTCGCCGACGGCACGCAGCACCTCGACTACGACACGTTCCAGGAGCACATCGCGCCCGACTGCGAGAGCGACTTCGCGTTCAAGGGCGCGCTGCGGGACGAGGCCACCGCGGTCTGGCGCGGGATGATCCGCGTCGAGGAGAACGCGCAGAAGACGAACGCGTACCAGGAGTGCCGCAACCTCATGCTGAGCCCGACGACGCACGCGGTGCCGATCCCGGGGCTCGAGATCCTGGCGAACGACGTCCGCTGCACCCACGGCGCGACGGTCGGGCGCGTGAACCGCGAGGATCTCTTCTACCTCATGAGCCGCGGCCTGGCGCGGCCCGAGGCGGAGCGGCTGGTCGTGCGCGGCTTCTTCCAGAGCGTGCTCGACCGGATCGAGCTCGAACCGGTGCGCGACGCCGTCACGGCCGCGCTCGAAGCGCGGATCCCGCAGGCCTAGCTCCGGCCAGCGGCGCCTCCTCAGCCAGTACCTGGGCCGTCTTCTCGCGGGCCCGGTCCTCGCGGTGGGCGCGGTACTGCGCGCGGTGCTCGCGCTCCGACTCCTCGCGGTCCAGCGTCGCGAGGTACGCGAAGATGGCGTCTGTCCCCTCGAGCCGCTCGGCGTCGTCGGTCACGAGCAGCGGGATCTCATGCTCGCCCTCCCGCTCCTCCTGCCGCGGCGCGACCTGCTTCGCCACGAAATCGATGCCGAGCTCAGTCAGCCGCTGGCGCACGGCGGACGAGTAGGGGCACCACTCGGCCTGGTAGAGCGTCAACACCAGCGCTGGATGGACGGAACGCCGGTGGCATAAACCTCAGGTCGTCGGAGTAGCGAACGACCACCACTGCCCCTGCGGGTCGGCGCAGCTGTAGCGGCGGTGGCCGAACGGCGTGTCGAACAGCTCCTCGAAGATCTCCGCACCCTCGGCCTTCGCGCGGTCGTGGTGCGCGTCGACGTCCGGGACGAAGACGACGACCATCGCGGAGCGTCCTTCGGAGGCGCTCTGGCCGGCGTAAATGCGGCCGCCGGACTCGGTCTCGAACTCGAGATGGATCCTGCCCGCGGCGCCGACCTGCCGGTCGACCTCTCGGAAGCCGAAGGCGCGCTGGAGGAATTCGGTTGCCGCCTCGACGTCGGCGTAGAACAGGTAGGGCCAGACGGTCTGGCTCACAGGCGGCACGCTAACGCTCCGCCGCGAGACGCGCGCCGAACGTGACCAGCGCGAGCCCCGTGAGCGCATCGAGCGCTCGCCTGACGCGGCCACCGACGAGCAGGCGCTGCGTCCGCGCGACCACGAGCGCGTACACCGAGAGCCACACGAGCGTCATCGCCGCGAAGACGAGCCCGAGCGCGAGCAGCTCCCCGAAGCCCGTCCCGAACTGCGGCAGCAGGCTCGTGAAGAACACCGCCATCTTCGGGTTCGCGAGGTTGCTGAGCAGTCCCTGGCGGAACCCGGCGGCCGACCCGCGTGGCCGGTGCTCGTGCCCGCGTCCGCGCACGGCCGCCGTGAGCGCCTGTAGACCGAGCCAGCCGAGATAGGCGGTGCCGGCGATCCGGATCGCGAGGAACACCGGTTGCGACGCGGAGACGAGCGCGGCGATGCCGGCGCTCGCGGCGAGTGTCCACAGCGCCTGACCGACCGCCACACCCTCGGCGGTGCGCAGCCCGTTGCCGCGCCCGCCGAGCAGCGTGTTCCGGATCGTGAGCGCGGTGTCCGGCCCGGGCGTGCAGATCACCATTGCCGCGAGCAGGACGAAGGCAATCATCCGCGCACGAGCGGCTTGTACTTGATCCGGTGCGGCTCGAGGGCGTCGGGCCCGCGCGTTTCCTTCATCCACTCGACGTAGTCGCCCCACGAGCCCTCGAACCAGATCGTCTCACTGTTCCCCTCGAAACCGAGGATGTGCGTCGCGACGCGGTCGAGGAACCAGCGGTCATGGGTGATCACTACGGCGCAGCCGGCGAACTCGAGCAACGCCTCCTCGAGCGCGCGCAGCGTGTCGACGTCGAGGTCGTTCGTCGGCTCGTCGAGCAGCAGGAGGTTGCCGCCGGACCGGAGGAGCTTTGCGAGGTGGACGCGGTTCCGCTCGCCGCCCGAGAGGTCCGAGACGCGCTTCTGCTGATCCGACCCCTTGAAGTTGAACCAGGAGACGTACTGGCGCGAGTTGACCTCCCGCTTGCCCAGCTCGATCGTGTCGTGGCTCCCCGAGATCTCCTTCCAGACCGTGCTCGCCGGGTCGAGGTCTGCGCGTGCCTGGCCGACGTAGGCGAGCTCTACGGTGTCGCCGATCCGCAGCGTCCCGTCGTCGGGCTGCTCCTCGCCCGCGATCATCCTGAACAGCGTCGTCTTGCCGGCGCCGTTCGGGCCGACGACGCCGACGATGCCGGCGGGTGGGAGCGAGAAGGTGAGGTCGTCGACGAGCAGGCGGTCGCCGAAGCCCTTGCGCACGCCGTCGGCCTCGATCACGACGTCGCCGAGACGCGGGCCCGGCGGGATGTGGATCTCGACGCGGTCGAGCTTGACGTTCTCCTCCTCGGCGAACAGGCGCTCGTAGGCGCCGAGCCGCGCCTTGGCCTTCGCGTGGCGAGCGCGCGGGCTCGCTCGCACCCACTCGAGCTCGCGCGCGAGCGTGCGGCGCCGCGCCGACTCCTGCTTCTCCTCGTGTGCGAGTCGCTCCTGCTTCTGCTCGAGCCACGACGAGTAGTTCCCCTGGAACGGGATGCCGCGGCCGCGGTCCAGCTCGAGGATCCAGCCGGCCACGTTGTCGAGGAAGTAGCGGTCGTGCGTCACGGCGACGACGGTGCCCTTGTAGTCCGCGAGGAACCGCTCGAGCCAGAGGACGGACTCCGCGTCGAGGTGGTTCGTCGGCTCGTCGAGGAGGAGCAGGTCGGGCGCGGAGAGGAGCAGCCGGCAGAGCGCGACCCGGCGGCGCTCGCCGCCGGAGAGCGTGTCGACGTCGCGGTCCCCCTCGGGCAGCCTGAGCGCGTCCATCGCGTGGTCGAGCCGGTCGTCGAGCTCCCAGACGTCCCCGCGGTCGATCGCGTCCTGCACCTTCGCTTGTTCCGCGAGGAGCGTGTCGTAGTCGGCATCCGGCTCGGCGAAGGCGGCGCTGATCTCGTTGAACCGGTCGAGCAGGTCGCGCAGCGGGCGGACGCCGTCCTCGACGTTGCCGCGCACGTCCTTCGCGGGATCGAGCTCGGGCTCCTGCTCGAGCAACCCGGCGGTCGCGCCGGGTGCGAGCTCCGCGACGCCCGACGAAGGCTCGTCCCGGCCCGCCATGATCCGCAGCAGCGTCGACTTGCCGGCGCCGTTTGGCCCGAGCACGCCGATCTTCGCTCCCGGCAGGAACGAGAGCGAGATGTTCGCGAGCACCTGCCGGTCCGGGCCGTAGAACTTGTCCGCCCGGTACATCGTGTAGACGTAGTCCGCCATCCGGCGTGCGACGATAGCGACGGAGATCGCTCGGCCGAGGGGTTGACGGGCTCTGATCGCGCTGCGATGGTCAAGGCATGCGCCGCATCGCCCTGGTGCTCGCGGCCTCCGCGGCGCTGCTTCTCACTGCGCCGTCCGCGTTCGCGGCGTGGCACACGCTCGCGACCGGTGTGAGCAACATCGTCGTCCCGTCGATGCTCGTGACACGCGCAGGGACGGAGCTCGTCTCGTTCGAGTCGCCCGTCGCCGGGGCAATTTCCGTCGCGAGAGCCGGGGGCGCGCCGCACGCCATCGTGACCGGCGACCCGATCGCCGGCCAGACGCAGCTCGTCCAGTTGCCGGACGGCTCGATCCAGCTCTACTTCCCAAACGGCTCCGGCGTCGGCCGCATGACCTCGACCGACGGCGGCGTCAGCTGGACCGGCCCAGTCCAGACGCAGTCGCACGACGTGGGCGGCGTGGTCGGCGCGACCGTCGGTCCGGACGGAACGCCGTACTTCGTCCAGGACGGAACCGGGTTCGTCAACGTCTTCCGCGGCCTCGACGGCGAGTCCGTGCAGAACGTCTTCCCGCGCTGCTGCGGCTACGCGGCATCGATCGCCGCCAACACCGCAGGTGTCGTTCGGGTCGCCTTCTATTCGAACGCCGACAGCGACGGCAAGTTCATTCTCGAGGCGCTGGGCAGCGATCTCTCGCCCACGGCGACCACGGAGTTCATCACGACCGCGCCGCGCGACGACCGTGTGCCGCTGGTCACGGATCCGGCCGGCTTCACATATCTCGGCTGGGCGCCCGGCTACCCGAGCGCGAAGGCGTTCGACGTCGAGCGGTTCACCGCGGTCGGAATAAGGGAGACGACCGGGATGGGCGTGAGCGGCAAGTTCACCGGCGGGGATCCTCACATGGCGCTCTCCGTCGATCCGGCCGGCCGGCTCTGGGCAGCCTGGACGGGTCAGGGACGCGTCCACGTCACCCGCTCGCGCACCCACGCGGCGCACACCGGCGCGCTCGTCTCTGCTGCGTTTCCCGGCACCGCGTACGAGCTCTCGGCCGTCGGGCTGCCCGGGAAGGTGGGGGCGGTCGACGTGATCGTCAACACCGGATCGTCCCTAGTCGAGCAACGGCTCGAGCCCGGGCTGACCGTGCGCGCGTACCGGAAGGTGAAGAAAGTCGGCAAGCAGACGCTCGTGACGCACTACGTCCAGGCGCTGGACGACCTCACGCCGGTGGCCGGCGCGACGTTCCGCATCGCCGGCCGCACGTACCACGCGAACGCGACCGGCACGGCGCGCGTCCCGGCAGGCCGCGGCAAGGCCGCCGCCGCGGGCTACGTCGGCGCCCCGTTTTGCACGCTCTAGGGACCGCTCAGAGAGACGCAATCCCGCCGGTACGATGGCTTCGTGGCTGTGACCGCCCACGCGAAGCTCGACGCGCGCGCCCTGCGGCGCGATTTCCCGATCTTCGAGCAGGAGATGCACGGGAAGCCGCTCGCGTACCTCGACTCGGCGAACAGCTCTCAGAAGCCGCGCCAGGTGCTCGACGCGGTCGATCGCTTCTACGAGACCTCCTACGCGAACGTACACCGGGCCGTCCATCTCCTCGGCGAGCGCGCGACGAGCGCGCTTGAGCATGCACGGGTGCGTGTGCGCGAGCTGCTCAACGCGCCCGACGCCCGCGAGGTCATCTTCGTGCGCAACGCGACCGAGGGCATCAACCTCGTCGCGTACTCGTGGGGGCTGAACAACCTCGGCCCGGGAGACGCCGTCGTCGTCACCGAGCTCGAGCACCACTCGAACTTCGTGCCCTGGCAGTACATCGCGCGGAGGCAGGGAGCCGAGTTCCTGATGCTGACGATCGACGAGAACGGCGATCCCGACCTGTCGGAGCTCGAGGCCGTGGCGCGTGACCACACGGTCAAGGTCGTGGCGACGAACCTCGTCTCGAACTCCCTCGGGACGATCCACGACCTCGCCCCGCTCGTCTCCTGGGCGCACGAGCAGGGAGCGATCTTCGTCTGCGACGCCGCGCAGGCGGCTCCGCACATGAAGGTCGACGTGCGAGCCATCGGTGCCGACTTCGTCGCGATCTCGGGCCACAAGATGTGTGGGCCGAGCGGGATCGGAGCGCTCTGGGGGCGCGGCGAGCTCCTGCGCGCGATGGAGCCGTTCCTGCTCGGCGGCCACATGATCAATTCCGTCCGCGTCGACAAGACGACGTGGGGCGAGCTGCCCCACAAGTTCGAGGCCGGTACCTCGCCGATCGCGGAGGCGGTGGGCCTCGGCGCCGCGGTCGACTACCTCGAGGCGGTCGGGCTCGACGCGATCGAGGCGCACGAGCACGAGCTCGCCGCGTATGCGCTCGGGCGGCTGGCGGAGGTGCCGGGCATCACGCTCTACGGGCCGCCGGCTGAGCGCCGCGCCGGCGTCGTCTCCTTCAACCTCGGGGACATCCACCCGCACGACGTGGCACAGATCCTCGACCTGCAGGGCGTCGCGATCCGGGCCGGGCACCACTGCTGCCAGCCGCTGATGCAGAAGCTCGGCGTCGCAGCGACGAACCGCGCGAGTTTCTACCTCTACACGCTCCCCGAGGAGATCGACCAGCTCGTCGACGGCCTCCACGCCGTTCGTAAGGTGTTCGCATGAGCGATCCGGCCCTCGAGAGCCTGTACCGCGAGGTCATCCTCGACCACTACAAGAACCCGCGCGGGCACGGGGTGATCGAGGACGCCGACGCCGAGGCCGAGGGCCAGAACCCGCTCTGCGGCGACGAGGTCTCGGTCTACGTCGCCTTCGGCGAGGACGGCGAGACGATCGACGACGTCAAGTTCTCCGGCCGCGGCTGCGCGATCTCGCAGGCGGCCACGTCGATGCTGATGGAGATGACGAAGGGCCGGACCGCGCAGCAGGTGGCAGAGCTCGACAAGGAGGAGCTGCTCGCCGAGATCGGCGTCCCGCTCACCCCGGTGCGCCTCAAGTGCGCGATGCTCGGCCTCACGACGCTCAAGGTCGCGCTCCACAAGGCGAAGGGGACGCCGCTGCCCGAGGGCCTCGCCGGCTTCGACGATCTCGAGCTGACCTAGCTCGATGCCGGAGATCGAGGTCGCTGCGGCCGACGCGTTTCCGGCCGGCTCGTCGAAGATCGTGCGCCACGGGAGCCTCTTCGTCGGCGTCTACAACTGCGGCGGTGAGCTGTACGCGATCGAGGATCGCTGCTCACACGACGACGGTCCCCTCTGCGAGGGCGACTGGGACGAGGATCGCTGCTGCGTCGTCTGTCCCCGGCATGGGTCGATGTTCGAGCTCTCGACCGGCAGGCCGTTGACGCTGCCGGCGACGGAGCCCGTCGCGACCTATCCGGTCCGGGTGGTCGACGGCTCGATCGTCGTCGAGCTGCCGTAAGCGGAGAAGTTGCGCTCAGGCCGCGGCCGGGCGAGGGCCGCGGATCGCGGTCTCGGTCCGGTTCCGGCCGTTCGACTTCGCCTGGTAGAGAGCCTGGTCCGCCGCACCGAGCAGCGCTTCGACGTCGTCCTCCGGAAGCATGGTCGCGACACCGCAGCTGGCGCTCGTCCGCATCTCGCCGACCGAATGCGCCTCGATCGTGCGGCGGAGCCGCTCCGCGAAGCGGCTGGCACCCGCGAGATCGGTCTCGGGCAGCACGACGACGAACTCCTCGCCGCCCCAGCGGGCGACGGTGTCTCCCTGGCGCGCGAGGGAGGTGAGGAGGCGGCTGACCGCGCGCAGCATGACGTCGCCGGCGCCGTGCCCGAAGGAATCGTTGATCT
Organism: Actinomycetota bacterium; assembly: GCA_005883365.1. Taxonomy (GTDB): domain Bacteria; phylum Actinomycetota; class Thermoleophilia; order Gaiellales; family Gaiellaceae; genus Palsa-739. The sequence continues at coordinate 2,000 of VAXA01000192.1, read as the reverse complement.
CCTTGAAGCGGTCGAGATCGAGCAGGACCACGGCGAGCTGGTGCGTGAAGCGGTGGGCGCGGGAGATCTCGGCGGCGAGGATCTCTTCGAGGGCGCGCCGGTTCGCGAGCCCGGTCAGCGCGTCGATGCGCGCCTCGCTCGCCTGCTCCTCCGTCCAGCGGAACGCGCGCAACAGAGGGCGCGCGAGCACGAGCGTGAGGAGCATCAGCGCCGCGAGGGCCAGCAGGCCGGCCTCCACGACCCGGACATAGGCGGCGTTCCTCCGGTGCGACTCGGTCCGGTGGGGGACGTAGGCCCGGATCCCGAACTGTTGTGCCAGCGGCAGCGTCGCACCGCGCTCGGTCCCTGCGGGGGCGCCGCCTCGGCCGGTGAAGGCGAGCCGGACGCCATTCGCGGCGCCGGCTGACAGCCGCTGGAGCGTGGTCTTATCGAGAGGCAGCTGCGCGACGACCGAGCCCACTCCGTTTCCGTGACTGACGAGCTGCACTCGAGCCGTGGCAGCGTAGGTCAGGCGTCGCCCGTACGTCCGTCCGTCGACCTCGAGCAGCAGTCCGTTCTGACGTGCAAACCGCTCGAGGCTCGCCGTCGAGCGCCGGCGAATCGCTGCCTGGAGGCGCGGAGACGAGGCCGCCACGACGGCGTGGAGCTCACGCTTATCGAGGAGTCGTGCAAACCGCGCCTGCGCGGCGAGCGCGGCGTTGTGTACCTCGAAGTCGATCGTGTGGGTCACATTTCGGACCTCGTCACGGACGATCACGTAGGAGACGAAGGCGATCGGGAAGATCGCGACCGCCGTCAAGGTGAGCATCAGCCGCAGACGGAGCCCCAGTTCGAGCCGAGAGGCGCGCGGCACGGTATTCAGTGACCGCGGCCGCGACCGTGCGAGTGGTGCGCATCCGCACCGCTGGCATGGCCGGGTGGGCTGTGGTCGTGCTCGCCGCCGTGGTGACCGTGTGAGCTCGAGTCCTGCCCGCCGCTGTCGTCGTCGCGTGAATCCTCGTCCTGGTCGTCACCGTCGTGGCCGCGTGAGTCGTTGCCCTTTCGCGCCTGCCCGGGCGGGGAGTGATGTCGATGCCCGAGGGCGAGGCCCGGCGGGGGCTGGTTCTGGTCTTTGCGGGCCTGTCCGGGTGGCACGTGGTTTCGGTGCCCGAGCGCCAGGCCCGGCGGGGGCTGGTTCTGGTTCTTGCGGACCTGTCCGGGTGGCACGTGGTTTTGGTGCCCGAGGTCGAGGCGGGGCGACGACGCGGGAGTCGGCGACTGGTTTCCCTCGCCTGCTGCCTGGTCTCCCGCTCCTCCTGTGGCCGGCGCCGGCTGATTAGTCGGCGGCGGGGCGCCGGACCCGGTTCCACCACTTGGGTGCGTGGGCGTGGTCGGCTGTTTCGTGCGTTCGGTGGATTGGTGCAGAGGACGGCTGACCGGGCTCTCCGCTGCCTGACCGTTGACCTGCAGCGAGCCGCCGGCGGTCGGCGTCGTTGTCGCTGCCGGCGCGGGAGAAGTCGCCGGCACGAACGTGGGGTGCTGGTGCGTGCGCTTGCCCGCGGCTGGAGGCGACACCGCGATCTTCGCCACGGGTGGAGGGCCGGAGCTTGAACGGGAACTGGGACCGGAGCCGGAACCGGACCCGATTCCGATGGCGGGGATATGCCCCGTCCCCGAGTCGAGAATCCTGGGCAGTGCGACGCCGGCAAGGACGAGCGCTATCACTGGCACCGCCACCAGGCGAGCGGCTGCCCAAATTCCATGCCTCTTGCGTTCGTTGGCCGACAACGGACTCTCCTCCCCGTCCCCTTAACCAGAGATACAAGAAACCCGATCGGACGGCAACCCCGCATACGGAGCCGACGTCCGCTGTTTCCGGGGAATCCGTGTCGAGGGTGGCGCTTGCGAAGGGCGGTTCGAGGCTCGACACTGCGCGCGTGGTCCCGGAAGTTCGCTGCGCCCGCTCGGGTGACGTCTCGATCGCCTACGAGGTTGTCGGCGACGGCCCGTTCGACCTCGTC
>VAXA01000191.1 GCA_005883365.1 Actinomycetota bacterium | reverse complement strand
CCGCCCCGACGTGCGTGAGAACGAGGCGATCCTCGGCAACCTCGCGAACGACTTCGACTTCACCCAGAAGCCCCGGCCGCCGCTCCTCCTCCCGCTACACCCGGGTTAGATGGGCGCTCCAGCGTTCCTCGACCCGCCGCGTCTTCCAGAGGGTGATGGAGCAGAGCCAGGTGGCGGCGAAGAGGCCGACTACGACGTAGCCGAGGTGGCCCAGGTCGAGGCTCTCGAGCAGCCGCCAGAAGCCGCCGTGCAGCGCCAGCTTTGCGGCGAGGACCTGCAGCAGCTCGATCGCGCCGACGAGCCAGGCGACGGCGACCGAGAGGCTCGTGACGCTGATGTTGTAGTAGACCTTCCGCACGGGGCTCGAGAACGCCCAGCCGTAGGCGTGGCTCATGAAGGCGCCGTCGGCCGTGTCCATCAGGCTCATCCCGGCGGCGAAGACGAGCGGGAGCGAGATCACGGCGAGGAATGGGACGTGGTGAGTCGCGACGCCGGCGGCTACGGCGAGCAGCCCGATCTCGGTGGCCGTGTCGAAGCCGAGGCCGAACAGCACCCCGAGTGGATACATCTTCCAGCTCGCGTCGATCCGGCTGCCGACCCGCTTGAGCAGGAAGCGGCTCAGAAAGCCCTGGTTGAGGAGCGCGCGGTCGAGATCCTGCTCGTCGTAATGCCCGCGCTTCATGCGCCGGAAGACGCCGACGACGTCGAGCAGCACGAGGAGGTTGAGCGCCCCGATCAGCAAGAGGAAGCCGCCCGAGACGGAGGCGCCGATCGTGGATCCGTACGTCTGGAGCGTCGGGATCCGCGAGTGCACCGTCGCTGCGGCGACGGCCAGCCCGGCGGTGAGCGAGAAGACGATCGTCGAGTGGCCGAGGGAGAAGAAGAAGCCGGTGCCGAGCGGGCGCTTTCCGTCCTGCAGCAGCTTCCGGGTCGTGTTGTCGATCGCCGCGATGTGGTCGGCGTCGAAGGCGTGCCGCAAGCCGAAGGTGTAAGCGAGCGTGGCGAGGCCGGTCAGCGCCGGGTTGCGCGGCAGGTAGTAGAGGAAGAGCCCGAAGCCGAGCACGTGCAGGAGCAAGACAGCTGCCGAGAAGCCTCCGAGCCTCCCCCATTCGGCGCGCGTCATGCCCGGGCTCCCACGAGTGACATCTTTGCGGCTCGTCGCTCCGCGAGAACGGCGAGCCAGATCGAGCCCTCGAAGAGCGCCCACATCGGGAGGAGCTCGAGCAGCGTCGTGATGGGATCGGGCCCGGGCAACGCGAGCGCCGCCACCGCCACGAAGAAGTAGCCCTTCCGCCGGTTCCGCCGCAGGCTGGCCGACGTAAGCACGCCGAGACCGACGAGGACGAGCACAACGAGCGGCAGCTCGAAGACGCAGACGACGCCGAGCAGCACCGAGACCACGAACGAGTAGTAGCTGCTCGCCCGGACCAGAAGCCGGAAGTGGGTCGTCTCGTAGCTCGTGAGCCAGTGCACGGCGCGCGGGAGGAGGATCCCGTAGCCGAACGCGAGCCCGGCCGCCGCGAGCACGAGGCCGAACACCGCGAGGGCGAGGATCCGGCGCTCGGCCGCCGGGTCGAGCGCCGGAGCGAGGAAAGACCACGCCTGCCAGAGGAGCACCGGCACGGCGAAGAGAAGCCCGGCGTACAGGCTCACCGACAGCGACACCGAGAACGGCTCGGCTACGCCGAACGCCGCGACGTGACGATGCGCGGGCGGCAGCGGACGAGCGAGCAAGTCGAGGATGCGGTCGTGGAAGACGAACGCGACGGCGGTCGCCACGCCGACCGTTGCGAGCGCGACCATGATCCGCCCCCGCAGCTCCTCCAGGTGCTCGACGAGCGTCGCCTCCTCCTCGCGGTCGAGCCGGCGCGTTCGCATCAGTCGGTGGTGTTCTCGCGCTCGGTCGCGGTCGCCTCGGGGAGGCTCTGATGCGTGATGGAGTCCTTGAACTCACGCATCCCGGAGCCGAGCGAGCGTCCGATCTCGGGCACGCGCTTCGCCCCGAAGAGCAGAAGCGCGATCAGGAGCAGGAGCGCGAGGTGCGTGGGGCTGGTCCAGCCGATCATTGCTGTGCCTCCTTGATCGAGATGTCGGTGACGGCCGCGCCGGCCACGGCCACCTTGCGCCGCAGCGGCCGGTCGTCGAGCCAGAGCGTGTACTCGCCGGCGGGCAGGCGGTCGAACACGGCCCCGTAGAGCGGCCGGCCGGCGACCGGCCGCTCGTGGACCTGCTTGTGCGAGCGCTCGGCGTCGCTCCCGGCGGGGCTGATCTCGATCTCGACGCCGTGGAGATCCGCCCCGGTGTGAAGAACGAGCGCCCCGACGCCCGGCCCGAGGTCGAGCATCACGTGTTCGGGCCGGGCGACCGTGGAGTGATGGTGGTTCGGGGTCACGACGAGGGCGTGTCGAAGCCGTCGTGCGGCGTGCCGAGGTACGGGAACGTCGACTGGTAGCGGCCGGTCCCCGGCGTGAGGTACGAGGAGACCGCGCCGACTGCGCCGTCGACGGTGTAGCTGGGGTCGACGAGCGGAATCGTCGCCCCCGCGATCGCCTTCAGCTCGATCGAGACGACGTCGTCGAACACCCGCCGCCCGTTCGGGAAGCCGGCGGGGTCGCCGGCGACGAGGCCGATCGGGTTCGGGTCCGAGGTGGTTGGCGGGACGGCGACGTTCAGCCGCAGCATGTCCGCAGGGTTCGGGCCGGTGAAGTTCTGGAACCCGGGGACGATCCCGCTCGGGATCCCCGTCAGCAGGATCGCGTGGAGATCCGCCCGGTCGGCGGTGTAGGCCGCCAGGTGCGGGAACGCACCGGGGTAGAGGACGGGCAGGAGCCTCGCGAGCTCGGGCTGGTTCACATACTCCTCGAAGCCCGAGTCGTCGATCGGGTCGACCGCGTTCCAGCGGTCCTTGTCCCCGATCGGCACGACCACCTCGTTGAAGAGGGGGTTGCCGAGGCGCGAAACCTGGACCCAGGGCCCGCTCCCCTTCGTCCCGTTCCCGTTGTCGTCTCGGACCTGCACCTTGCGGCGGCTCGCGCCGCCCCAGATGCCGAGCACGGCCTTGGCGCTCAACGGATCGCTGGGCACCGAGCCGTCCCTCGTCAGCATCGAGATCGGCACCTTGATCGCGATCGCGTGGATGTTGAGCGTCTTCAGCGGATCCACGCTCGTCCCGGGCGCCGACGAGATCAGGTGGAGGTTCTGGATCTCCCTGATGTCGCCGAGGTCGAAGATCGCACCGAGGTCGACGAAGAAGCCGTCGTTCCGCTGGCCGGCGAACACGGTCTCGCCGGACGGAAGGTGATGCACGGCCGCCCCCGCGAGGGTGTCGTAGTTCGGCGTGGAGCGCGGCCCGATGTTGCACGGCGGGCAAGCGAGGCTGGCGCCGATGACCGTGCCCTTTCCATCCTGCTCGTGGTGCTGCTTCTTCTTGTCTCCGGGCCCGTGCGCGCGGTTGACGGAGACGTCGTAGAGCTGCCGCTTGTTCCAGCTCGGGCTGTCGAGCGCGGTGATCGGCCCGGTGTTGTAGAGGAACGTGTCCTCGTTCTGTAGCGTCGTCCGGAACTGGAACTGGTACGTGATGTCAGGCAGTGCGTCCCCGTCGTTGTCGATGTAGATCGAGTAGAGGACGTCGTCACCGAACTCGAAGAAGTTCGGCCCGCCGGGCGGCCCCTCGAGAGGCACGTAGTTGGTGATGATCGTGACGGTCGACGGGTCGTCCGGGCTGACGAAGGCGTAGGTGTCGGCGTTGTCGGCGACCGGGTCCTGGCTGATCGCCGGGGCTTCGCGATGGGAGGACATCTACCTCACTCCCTTCCTGCCGGCCGCGCGCAGCAGGCGCTGCACGAGGACGCGGTCGCGGTACGTGTGCTCCGCGGTGCCGGAGGTGACGGTCACCTCGCCGCGCTCGGCGTCGCGCACGTACGCGACGAGCGGCTCCTCGGGCACGCCGGTCGTCGGGTCGGTGCGCTGGGCGCCATCCTCTCCGACCGCGGCACGCGCGATGGGCGGCGCCGCGGCGAGAGCCGCCGCGCCGGTGGCCGCGCCGGCGATCTTCACGAACGAGCGCCTACTCAGGCGTTCCATGTGGGCTCCTTCCCGGCGGCACCCGCCGCCGTGTGGAATGCGGTCGGCGCTGATTCGCGCGAGTGGGCGGACCGGTTCGATGACTTGAACCGCCCGGGCTTCACGCGCGAATATCGGGCGCAGTGAATCGGCAGCTCGCCCATCTGTCCGACGAGGCCCTCGTTGCCCTGGCGGCTCGCTCGGAGCAGTCGGCGCTCGCCGAGCTGTACGACCGCTACGGCCGCACCGCGTATGGGCTCGCGCTCCGTGTCCTGCGCGACCAAGCCCTCGCCGAGGACGCGGTGCAGGAGGCGTTCCTCAGCGTCTGGCGCACGGCCTCCCGGTTCGTGCCGGAGCGCGGCAAGGCGAGCACGTGGATCCTCACGCTCGTGCACCGGCGGGCGGTCGACACAGTGCGACGCGAGCAGCGGCGGCGCGCCGACTCGCTCGACCGCGCTGCCGAGCCTGCCGTCGAAGGCGTAGAGGAGGACGCGTGGCTCCGGCTGCAGCGCGAGCGGGTACAGGCGGCGCTGCGTCACCTGCCCGACGCGCAGCGGGAGGCGCTCGAGCTGGCGTACTACGGAGGGTTCAGCCAGTCGGAGCTCGCGGAAAGGCTCGGACAGCCGCTGGGTACCATCAAGAGCCGGATGTTCACCGGGCTCTCGCGCATGCGGGAGTTGCTCGGAGAGCCGGGGACGGAGATTTCATGGACCTCCACGACCTGACCGCCGCCTACGCGCTCGACGCGCTCGACCCGGACGAGGCCGAGGCGTACGAGCGGCACCTGAGCCAGTGCGAGGAGTGCCGCGAGCAGCTCGCCGACCTGAACGAGACGGCTGGATCCCTCGCCTTCGGTACGGTCGCTCCGGCTCCGCCTGCGCACCTCCGCGTGGCGATCCTCGACGCGGCAGCGGCCGAGCGGTCGAACGTCGTCCCGCTCCTCCGGCGCCGCTGGGTCGCGCGCGGGCTCGCGGTCGCGGCGCGTCGTGCGGCGTGCCGAGGTACGGGAACGTCGACTGGTAGCGGCCGGTCCCCGGCGTGAGGTACGAGGAGACCGCGCCGACTGCGCCGTCGACGGTGTAGCTGGGGTCGACGAGCGGAATCGTCGCCCCCGCGATCGCCTTCAGCTCGATCGAGACGACGTCGTCGAACACCCGCCGCCCGTTCGGGAAGCCGGCGGGGTCGCCGGCGACGAGGCCGATCGGGTTCGGGTCCGAGGTGGTTGGCGGGACGGCGACGTTCAGCCGCAGCATGTCCGCAGGGTTCGGGCCGGTGAAGTTCTGGAACCCGGGGACGATCCCGCTCGGGATCCCCGTCAGCAGGATCGCGTGGAGATCCGCCCGGTCGGCGGTGTAGGCCGCCAGGTGCGGGAACGCACCGGGGTAGAGGACGGGCAGGAGCCTCGCGAGCTCGGGCTGGTTCACATACTCCTCGAAGCCCGAGTCGTCGATCGGGTCGACCGCGTTCCAGCGGTCCTTGTCCCCGATCGGCACGACCACCTCGTTGAAGAGGGGGTTGCCGAGGCGCGAAACCTGGACCCAGGGCCCGCTCCCCTTCGTCCCGTTCCCGTTGTCGTCTCGGACCTGCACCTTGCGGCGGCTCGCGCCGCCCCAGATGCCGAGCACGGCCTTGGCGCTCAACGGATCGCTGGGCACCGAGCCGTCCCTCGTCAGCATCGAGATCGGCACCTTGATCGCGATCGCGTGGATGTTGAGCGTCTTCAGCGGATCCACGCTCGTCCCGGGCGCCGACGAGATCAGGTGGAGGTTCTGGATCTCCCTGATGTCGCCGAGGTCGAAGATCGCACCGAGGTCGACGAAGAAGCCGTCGTTCCGCTGGCCGGCGAACACGGTCTCGCCGGACGGAAGGTGATGCACGGCCGCCCCCGCGAGGGTGTCGTAGTTCGGCGTGGAGCGCGGCCCGATGTTGCACGGCGGGCAAGCGAGGCTGGCGCCGATGACCGTGCCCTTTCCATCCTGCTCGTGGTGCTGCTTCTTCTTGTCTCCGGGCCCGTGCGCGCGGTTGACGGAGACGTCGTAGAGCTGCCGCTTGTTCCAGCTCGGGCTGTCGAGCGCGGTGATCGGCCCGGTGTTGTAGAGGAACGTGTCCTCGTTCTGTAGCGTCGTCCGGAACTGGAACTGGTACGTGATGTCAGGCAGTGCGTCCCCGTCGTTGTCGATGTAGATCGAGTAGAGGACGTCGTCACCGAACTCGAAGAAGTTCGGCCCGCCGGGCGGCCCCTCGAGAGGCACGTAGTTGGTGATGATCGTGACGGTCGACGGGTCGTCCGGGCTGACGAAGGCGTAGGTGTCGGCGTTGTCGGCGACCGGGTCCTGGCTGATCGCCGGGGCTTCGCGATGGGAGGACATCTACCTCACTCCCTTCCTGCCGGCCGCGCGCAGCAGGCGCTGCACGAGGACGCGGTCGCGGTACGTGTGCTCCGCGGTGCCGGAGGTGACGGTCACCTCGCCGCGCTCGGCGTCGCGCACGTACGCGACGAGCGGCTCCTCGGGCACGCCGGTCGTCGGGTCGGTGCGCTGGGCGCCATCCTCTCCGACCGCGGCACGCGCGATGGGCGGCGCCGCGGCGAGAGCCGCCGCGCCGGTGGCCGCGCCGGCGATCTTCACGAACGAGCGCCTACTCAGGCGTTCCATGTGGGCTCCTTCCCGGCGGCACCCGCCGCCGTGTGGAATGCGGTCGGCGCTGATTCGCGCGAGTGGGCGGACCGGTTCGATGACTTGAACCGCCCGGGCTTCACGCGCGAATATCGGGCGCAGTGAATCGGCAGCTCGCCCATCTGTCCGACGAGGCCCTCGTTGCCCTGGCGGCTCGCTCGGAGCAGTCGGCGCTCGCCGAGCTGTACGACCGCTACGGCCGCACCGCGTATGGGCTCGCGCTCCGTGTCCTGCGCGACCAAGCCCTCGCCGAGGACGCGGTGCAGGAGGCGTTCCTCAGCGTCTGGCGCACGGCCTCCCGGTTCGTGCCGGAGCGCGGCAAGGCGAGCACGTGGATCCTCACGCTCGTGCACCGGCGGGCGGTCGACACAGTGCGACGCGAGCAGCGGCGGCGCGCCGACTCGCTCGACCGCGCTGCCGAGCCTGCCGTCGAAGGCGTAGAGGAGGACGCGTGGCTCCGGCTGCAGCGCGAGCGGGTACAGGCGGCGCTGCGTCACCTGCCCGACGCGCAGCGGGAGGCGCTCGAGCTGGCGTACTACGGAGGGTTCAGCCAGTCGGAGCTCGCGGAAAGGCTCGGACAGCCGCTGGGTACCATCAAGAGCCGGATGTTCACCGGGCTCTCGCGCATGCGGGAGTTGCTCGGAGAGCCGGGGACGGAGATTTCATGGACCTCCACGACCTGACCGCCGCCTACGCGCTCGACGCGCTCGACCCGGACGAGGCCGAGGCGTACGAGCGGCACCTGAGCCAGTGCGAGGAGTGCCGCGAGCAGCTCGCCGACCTGAACGAGACGGCTGGATCCCTCGCCTTCGGTACGGTCGCTCCGGCTCCGCCTGCGCACCTCCGCGTGGCGATCCTCGACGCGGCAGCGGCCGAGCGGTCGAACGTCGTCCCGCTCCTCCGGCGCCGCTGGGTCGCGCGCGGGCTCGCGGTCGCGGCGGCCGCTGCGGCGTGCGTCGTCGTCGGCCTGGCCGTCGCGTCGAGCCAGTCGAGCAACACCCGAGTCGTCACCGTCGTCCTCGGCGCCAACCGGACCGCCACGCTTCACATCACCGGCCTCTCCTCCGCGCCCAGCGGCAAGACGTACGAGGCCTGGGTGATCCCGAAGGGCACCGCGCCGAGGCCCGCAGCCCTTTTCTCCGGCGGCGGGAGCACCTCTGTGCACCTCAGCGGCACCGTGCCACCGAACGCGGTCGTCGCCGTCACGCTCGAACGAGCCGGCGGCGTCCCTGCGCCCACGACGACGCCGATCTTCGCCGCGAGCACGTAGCTGAGGGCGTCAACCGGTCGCCGGATGCGTCGGCGTC
>VAXA01000190.1 GCA_005883365.1 Actinomycetota bacterium | reverse complement strand
CCGCCTGATCCCCACAGACCCGCTCGACAAGCTCGCGCGGACGCTCGAGGCGCTGCTCGTCGTCGCCTCGGCGCCGCTCCCGGTCGAGGAGCTCGCGGCCGCGGCGGACGACGACCCGGAGCGGGTGGAGGCGGCACTGCGTCTCGTCGGCGAGCGCTTCGCCGACGGGCGGAGCGGGATCGTGCTCGAGCACGTCGCCGGCGGCTGGGCGTTTCGCGCCGGGCGCGAGGAGGCAGCCGCCTGCGCACGGCTGTTCGAGCGGCCCGCGCAGCGGAATCTCTCGCAGGCAGCGCTCGAGACGCTCGCGATCGTCGCCTACCTCGGCCCGTGCTCGCGGCCGGACATCGCGCGGATCCGTGGTGTCGCCGCCGACTCCGCCGTGGCAAACCTCCTGGAACGCGGCCTGATCGCCGAGGCGGGCCGGGACAATGCCGCCGGCGGGGCAGTCCGGTACCGCACGACGCCGCTCTTCGAGCGCATTTTCGGGCTCGAGAGCCTCTCGGAGCTGCCACGCCTCGACGACGTCGGCGCCGATACGGCCGAGATCCGCGACCGCCTGCACGCGGTCGCCGAAAAACGCAGCGCCTAGCCCGTCACAGCTTCTTGATGATGTCTTCCGCCTCGTCGCGGGTGAACGCTCGGAGCGTCTCGGTCTGCTCCGCGCCGTGGTGGCTGAGCTTCGTGACGATCTCGAGCGCCGTGTCGTCGTCCGGAGCCTCGAAGACCTCGACCACGTCGTAGCGGCCGAGCGTCACCCAGACGCCCACGAGCTTTCCGCCCGCCTCCTCGATCTCCCGCTCGCCGTCTTCGATCCTGTCGCGCCAGGCCGGCAGGCCGAGCCGCCCCTGCGACGTCCAGCGCATGAGCGAGATGTAGTGCGGCACGTCCGTATCTTCTCAGGATGCGTCTGAACGCGTTCCTCGCCCGGGCAGGAGTCGCATCGCGCCGCCGCGCCGACGAGCTGATCAAGGCCGGCCGCGTCAACGTCAACGGCGAGCCGGGGCAGCTCAACACCGTGGTCGGCGCCCACGACCGCGTCGAGGTCGACGGGCGGGAGGTAACGCGGCAACGGCTCAGGTACGTCCTCCTGCACAAGCCCGCCGGCGTCGTCACGACGGCACGCGACCCGCATCGACGTCCGACCGTGGTCGAGCTCGTGCCAGACGCCCCCCGCGTCGTCCCTGTGGGACGGCTCGACGCGGATACGACCGGCGTGCTCCTGCTCACGAACGACGGGCAGCTCGCCCACCGGCTCGCGCATCCCCGCTACGGCGTCGAGAAGACTTACGTCGCCGAGGTCGAAGGCGACCCCGACGAGGACGCGCTGCAGCGACTGCGGGACGGGGTGGAGCTCGACGACAGCCGCACGGCGCCGGCGCGCGCTCGTCGCCTAGGTCCTTCCAGGGTCGAGCTCGTCCTCCACGGGGGGCGCAAGCACCAGGTCAAGCGGATGCTCGCCGCGGTCGGCCCCCCCGTGACCGGGCTGCACCGAAGTGCCTACGCAGGGCTGACGCTCGTGGGGCTCGAGCCCGGCCGGTGGCGCGAGCTCGAGCCCCATGAGGTCGAGCGGTTACGAGCCGGCTAGCGCGTCGGCTCGCTGGAGAAGGTTGCTCACGAGTGCGAGACCCTTCCTCACCTCACCGTGCCTCAGCCCACGGCTGTGGGCGGCGACGCTGAGCACGTGCTTGAGCTTGGCGACCACCTTGTCTTCGTGTCGGCGATGAGCGTGTCGGTTGCGAACTGCCCGACGCTCGACTCGATCTGGTCGTAGGCGGCGGCGAGCTCCTTCGTCGCGGCGAGCTCACGCGGTACGTTCGCGAGCGCCTGCGTGATCACGTGGCCGTCGGACTGGTAGTCGTCCTTCAGGCCGAGCAGGTAGAGCATCGTCGGCCGGATGTCGGTCTCCTCGACCCAGGTCCCGACCTGGCTCGCCTGCGGGACTGTGTGCGTCGACTCCGGGTCGCTCGGCTGGTTCCCGTCCGCCGGCTGCGGTCCGTCGACACCGTTCACGGCCACGCCCTTGCCCGCGATGCCGACCCAGGTGACGTCGATGTTCGGGCTGTAGTAGCCGTGGTCATAGGCGAAGCTGCTGTTGATGCTGACGTTCGCCCCCGACGTCGAGAAGAAGTAGTCGGGCTTCGGGAACAGCGTGTACGTCGGGAATCGCAACGGGTCGATCGTCTGCATGTGCAGCACGCGCTGCTCGAGCGCGCCCGCCTGGTACTGGATGATGTGCTCGTTGTCGACGCCCGAGTACGGATCGTGCGGGTTCGTCATCGCCGCCGTGTCACGCTCGAGCTGGCGGACGGCGGGATCGTTCGGCGGTGGGTTGCCGTGCACGTAGATCGACGCGCCCTGAGGCTCGACGTCGAACTGCGTGCCCGCGCTCGCCGAGCCGGAGAGGAGGATGTTGACGTTCGCCCCCGACGTCGAGAAGAAGTAGTCGGGCTTCGGGAACAGCGTGTACGTCGGGAATCGCAACGGGTCGATCGTCTGCATGTGCAGCACGCGCTGCTCGAGCGCGCCCGCCTGGTACTGGATGATGTGCTCGTTGTCGACGCCCGAGTACGGATCGTGCGGGTTCGTCATCGCCGCCGTGTCACGCTCGAGCTGGCGGACGGCGGGATCGTTCGGCGGTGGGTTGCCGTGCACGTAGATCGACGCGCCCTGAGGCTCGACGTCGAACTGCGTGCCCGCGCTCGCCGAGCCGGAGAGGAGGCCCTTGACGTTCGCCTGGAGCTCCCCGATCGTCCCCGGCGGGTAGTTGCACGGCGTCGTGACGCCGTCGCAGCCGGCCGGCGTCGGCTGCGTCGCCCGTCCGACGTTCGCGCCTGCGAACTGGTCGTTGTCCTCCGAGCTGATCACGAACAGCGTGTTGTCCGGCGTGATTCCGTCGGCCTGAAGCCGCTGAAAGAATGTCTGGAACGCCTGGTCGTAGTGCTGCGCGTTCGTGACGTAGCAGGAGTCACCGGGGCCAACCGGCCTGCCGGCGGTAGCCGCGTTCGCGGTCGTGGTGCAGCCGATGCGCGTGTCGGATTTCTTCTCGTGCAGGTCGGAGATGTAGCCGTACGTCACGGGGATGCCCGCCTCCTGCATGTCCGCGATCACGGCGAGGCTCTGTGTCGCGGTCGGGTTGAAGCCCGAGAAGCCCGGCGTGCCCGTAAACGGCTCTGCGATGGTGTTTCCGTTGAGGTCGACGAGGTTCCCGTTCGCGTCAGTGACCCGGTAGCCGTCGTGGAACACGTTGCCGCCTCCGCCGACCGCCGGAGCGATGTACTTCGCGCCGAACAGCGCCTGGTAGCCGTTGTAACCGCCCGGCTCGGTCGGCAGAGCGTCGGTGACCGGCCGTGACGAGTCCGCGCAAATCGTCGCCCCCTGCGCGCAGTGGATCGCCTCGCCGACGTACTGGGCGACCTCCACGTCCTTGAAGTTGTCGGAATCGGCGGCGGTCTGCTGCGCCTCAGGCGAGCCCGCGCCGAACACGGTTGGGACGTCGACGGCCGCGTTCTCGAGCACCATGTTCGCGGTCGAGAAGTCGCCGACGGAGCAACCCGCACGCGTGAACGGAACCCACGGCGCCGGCGTCACGCCACCGCCTCCATAGGCCATCGACGGCGCCGTGTCGACCGTGTTCGCCGTCGCCGGATTGGTCTTCGTGTCGATGATCGGCGAGGTCCAATACGTGAACGAGGTCGCCGGATCCGTCGAGCCGTCCGGGTTGTACGTCTTGTAGGAGTTCGTAAGCGGCTGACCGTGCCGGTCGC
>VAXA01000189.1:1866-11554 GCA_005883365.1 Actinomycetota bacterium | reverse complement strand
GACACCGAGTCGCTCACGTCGGTGAGCCCCTGAAGGTCGGCGAAGTAGAGGTTGCCGCTGTTGTCGTTGACGATGCTCGAGTCGCCGCCACCGGCACACGTCATCGCGGGCTTTCCTTCCGGAGGAGCCTCGTCGCCGACGAGGTGGAACGTCTGGCCGCCGTCCTCCGACTTCCAAACGTAGCTGGTCGTCGTGGAGAAGCCCCACGGCGCGGAGACGTAGATGTCATGGCTGCCGGCCGTGTTCAGAGTCGGCGAGACCGTCAGGCTCGGCTCCCCCGTGACCCGCTGGTGGTCGACCACCACTGCGTGCCCGAAGGTGATCCCGGACCCTGCCTGCGCGCCCGTTCCGAACGCACTTGAAAAGAGGAACGCCAAGCCTGCCGCAACCACCAGGACCGGCACGACGCGCCGCCCCGGCACGAATCGCCGCACTTCCATCTCCCGACCTCCAAGCTCGTTTGTTGGCAGACGGCTGCCTTTCCGGCCCTGAACCTGTCGAAACCCGATTGAACATTCAGTCAGCTGGCCGGGCTCACGCGCTCCTCACGGAGGGGGTTGCTATAGTGAACCTAATGGTTCAGTCTCTCACGACCGTCGACCGCGCCTTCGCAGCCCTCGCCGATCCGACCCGCCGCGCCGTGCTCGAGCGGCTCGGCGGAGGCAGCGCGACCATCAGCGAGCTCGCCGAGCCTTTCGCCATGTCGCTGACCGGGATGAAGAAGCACGTCCGGCTGCTCGAGGAGGCGGAGCTCGTCACGACGGAGAAGGTCGGCCGCGTCCGCCGGTGCATGCTTGCCCCCTACGCCTTCGAGGGCATCACCACGTGGCTGCAGCGGCTCGACCGTTTCGCCCAGGTCGTCGAACGCACGAAAGGAGAACGATGAGCCCAACCAAGGACAAGCAGGGATTCAGCGCCGAGGAGAAGGCCGCGATGAGAGCGCGCGCCAAGGAGCTGAAGGCGGCCGCGGACGGTGAAGAGGCAGTGGCCGCCGCGCTGAAGAAGATGGCACCGGCTGATCGCGCCATCGGCAAGCGCATCCACGAGCTCGTGAAGGAGGCCGCGCCGAACCTCACTCCCAAGACCTGGTACGGGATGCCCGCGTACGCGAACGAGGACGGCAAGGTCGTCGTCTACTTCCGGGACGCCGGCAAGTTCAAGGAGCGGTACTCGATGCTCGGCTTCAACGAAGCGGCGAATCTCGACAACGGCTCGATGTGGCCGGTCGCATATGCGCTGCCCCAGCTCGCGAAGGCGGACGAGGCCAAGATCCGCACGCTCGTGAAGAACGCAGTGAGCCGATGAACGAGACCATCGTCACCACCCCGAGCGAGCTCGAGATCCGCGTCGAGCGCACGTTCGACGCGCCGCGTGAGCATGTCTTCTCCGTCTGGACCGATCCGCAGCTGATCCCGGAATGGTGGGGCGACGGCACGGTCGTCGAGGAGATGGACGTCCGCCCCGGCGGCACCTGGCGTTTCCGCACGGCGTACGGCGTCGTCGAGGGCGAGTTCCGCGAGGTCGAGGCGCCCGAGCGGCTCGTCCAGACCTTCCAGAACCACCTGCAGACGCTGGAGTTCGAGGATCTCGGCGAGCGGACGAAGCTCACGCAGACGATGCGATTCGCCTCGACCGAGGAGCGCGACACGACCATGCAGTACGGCGTCGAGGAGGGTGCGAAGGGCGGCTTCGCCCGCGTCGACTCGGTGTTGCAGAAGCTCGCAACACGGAGGTAAGCGGCGCTCAGACGCGCGCCGCGAGCAGCTCCTCGACCTCGGTCGCGGCGCGCAGCCCGCTGCGGAGGGCGCCCTCCATCAGGGCATGCCAGCGGCCGGCGGTGTGCTCGCCCGCGAAGGCGACCGGGCCGACCGGGCGCGAGAGCGCCTCGTCGTCGAGCGGCGAGGACAGCGCGCGCGCCGAGTACGCGCCGCGGGCCCAGGGGTCGTCGTGCCACGTCGAGAGGAGCGGCGGCCCGTCCGCGTACTCGAGGTCGGGCCGAAGCCGCCGCACGGCGTCCGCCCATCTCTCCGGTCCCTGGTCGATCGCGAGCAGCTCGAGCGCGGACGGCGATCCGGCGAACGAGGAGGCGACCGGGACACCGTGCTGCGTCCACGTCCAGAAGCGCAGCGGCACCGACAGCGTCTGGCTCGGCGCCGGCGCCGAAGCGAGGGGCAGGAAGAGCTTCGCCGCCTGGCCGTAGCGAACGGCTGCGAGCGCCTCGCGCTTCCAGCCGGGCAGCGCCGGATCCCACGCGAGCTCGAGCGCATGCGGCGCCGGCGTCGCGATCACGCAGGCGTCGGCGGCCACCTCGTCGCTCCCCGCCCGGACGACAACGCCGTCGGCGGACCAGGCGAGGCGGGAGACCGCGGTCGACGTACGTACGGCGGCGCCGAGACGCTCTGCGAGCGCGAGCGCGATCCCGTCGTTGCCGCCGGCCACGCCGTGGCTCGGGAAGTCGCCGAAGCCGGCCGCGCCGTCCGCGAGCGCGGCGGCGTCTTGGTCCTCGAGCTCGTACCCGGACGAGACGGCGAGGCGCGCGGCGACCGCCGCCCGGGCGCCGGCCGACGGGACGAGCCGCTCGAGCGCCTCGGCCAGCGAGCCGCGGCCGGGCTCGCGCAGCGCCGCGTGCGCGGCGACGAGCTCTTCGCGCGTGACCGGCGGGCCGTCGCGCGGCTCGCGGTCACCGTAGAGCGTGCCCTTCTCGAAGAGCTCGAGCCCCAACCTCGCCGCCGTCTCCTGCAGCACGTCGTAGCCGGGGAGGACGAATTCCGCGCCGAGCTCGACGACCGCGCCGTTCTCGAGCCGCCGCGAGTGGACGCGTCCGCCGACGCGGTCACGCGCCTCGAAAACCGTCACCTCCGCGCCGCCGGCCGCAAGCGCCTCCGCCGCCGCGAGCCCGGCGAAGCCGGCGCCTACGACGACGACGCTACGGCCGCTCAATCGCTGCGCGATAACGCTCGTTGAAGAGGTAGGGGAGCTCGTCCTTCTCCGCGTAGACCCCGTGGGTGAACGCGCGCGAGCGGACGCCCTGCTGCGCGCGCTCGCAGATCGTGTAGTCCTGGTGCGCGACGAGCTCGGAGAACTCGACCACGTCGCCCGGGTCGAAGCCGGGCGCAGCGATCACCTCGGGCCGGAACAGGTAGTCGGTGACCATCGTCGTGTGCTCGGGCCCGCGCGGCAGGATCCTCGTTGCGATCGCGACCGTCCCGGTCAGGTCGAGGAACATGTTCGGGAAGATGCTCGCCCCGTACATCGAGGTCGCCTGCTGCTCGGTCAGTCCCGGCATGACGGGGATCGTCGTCGCCCCGGTCGCGGTGTAGCCGGCGCCTCCGCCCTCGATCGAGACGCCCCAGTCGTCGCGGCCGTCCTCGAAGACGAGACCCTTGCGGAAGGTCGGCGCGACGGCCACGAGCTCCGGATGGACGGTGGGACAGTGGAGGCACTCGTTGTAGTTCTCGACGAGGACCTTCCAGTTCGCCTGCACCTCGCTCACGGTCCGGTGGGCGGTGCGCAGCTCGTCCATCCGCCAGGCCTCGTACTGCAGGGGCTTGTCGTTCTGGTGCTCGAACGACTCGCGGACGCTGTGCTCGGGCTCGCCGAGGTGGACGAAGACGAAGCCCTCCCACACGTCGTGCCGATCAGCTGCCCGTCGTACGCGTAGCTCCACGCGTGGTACGGGCACTTGATCGCGCCCTTCGCGTGGCCCTGCGTCTCCGGGTCGCAGATGCGGGAGCCGCGGTGGCGGCAGACGTTGTAGAAGCCGCGCAGCTCGCCGTCCTTGCCGCGGACGACGAGGATGCTCTCGCCGACGACGTCGGCGGTGAGGAAGTCGCCCGGCTCGGGCGCGTGATCGGCGCGTCCCGCGTAGAACCACTCGCGGAAGAAGACCTTCTCCCGCTCGAGCTCGAAGACGTCCCGAGCGTGGTAATCCCTTCCGGGGAGGGTTGGGCGACCGGCGCTCGTCATGGTCACCATGTAACCACAGTCACCTTCCATCGGCGTCCGAACCTTGACACATGGTGCGCTGTCGGTTTGCATTGTGCGATCATCCCGACCCAGGAGGGACCCATGCATCCGCGTGAACGGCCGACGACGAGGCGCCAGTTCCTGATCCGGGCCGGGGTGACTGTCGGCGCGCTCTCGGGCGCCGACGCGCTCTTGAGCGCGTGCGGAGGAAGCGCGAAGTCCGCTCCGACGACCACCGCCGGCGGCGGCGTGCTGATGGGGCCGGGCGGCATCCCGCTCGCGCGCCGCGACCACCCGGTCACCCTTCCGATCTACGGCGACAACGGGCCGATCGACTCCGGCCTGAACCTCGAGGCGGGCCCGCTCAAGCTCTACAACTGGGACGCCTACATCAACCCCGCGACGGTGAAGGCGTTCGAGAGGGAGTTCAACGTCAAGGTCTCCGTCACGACGTTCGAGAACGAGGAGGAGGCGATCGCGCATCTGACGTCGGGAAAGGCGAACTTCGACGTCTGGTGGGCGACGGTCGACTACATGTCGCGCGCGGTCGCCGGGAAGCTGATTCAGCCGCTGAACCACTCCTACCTGCCGAACCTGAAGAAGAACGTTTGGCCGGCTCTCCAGAACCCCTACTACGACCAACACTCTCGCTATTCGGTTCCGTACGCCGTCTACACGACGGGGATCGCCTGGCGAACAGACAAGATCGCGAAGGCGCCGCCCGAGTACGCCAACCCGTACGACATCTTCTGGGACTCGCACCAGTACGCCGGAAAGGTCGCGATCCTCGACGACCAGCGGGAGGCGTTGGGGATGACGCTTCTCCGCCGCCACCTCTACGACATCAACACCGAGGACCCGACGTTGATCAACCGGGCGGAGAAGGACCTCTCACAGCTGACGAAGACCGCGAACGTGAAGGTCAACGTGAACGACTACACCGACCTGCCCTCCGGCAAGACGTACATCTCCCAGGCGTGGTCAGGCGACATCGCGGGCGCGCCGTACTACCTGCCGAAGGGCGTCAAGCCCACCGTCCTCGGCTACTGGAGCCCGGCCAAGCACGCGGAGACGCAGAACGACATGATCACGATCCTGCGGGGAGCGAAGCAGCCGGTACTCGCGCACACGTTCCTGAACTTCATGCTCGACAACAAGAACGGCATCGACAACTTCTCGTGGAACGGCTACATCCCGCCGCTCAGCGTGATCGAGCCGGACAAGCTCGTCGCGCAGGGATACATCCCGAAGAACCTCGCCTCGACCATCGTGCGCGAGTCGGACTTCAATCGGGGCGTCACGATCGACGCGCTGACGACGAAGGGACAGGCGCTCTGGCAGGACGCGTGGTCGAACTTCAAGGCCGGGTGAACGACCCCAGCCGGACGATCAGACGATGACGCGGCGCTGGTTCTGGCCCTCGTTCGCCCTGCCTGGGGTGGCGTGGCTCGTGCTTCTCTTCCTCGTTCCGACCTACGCGGTCGTCGCTGTCACCTTCGGCACGGTCGATCCGATCTTCTCCCAGCCGGTCCCGGTCTGGAACCCGCTCCACTGGCAGTTCGCGGGGATGCGCTCGGTGCTCGCAGGCCTCGAGCCCGGCCACGCCTTCTGGACCGTCTTCGTGCGGACGTTCGCCTACGTCGCGCTCTCCCTTCTTGGCTGCCTGCTGATCGGCTACCCGGTCGCCTACTACCTCGCGCGGCACGCGCGGCGGACGAAGGGGCTGCTGCTCGTCCTGCTCGTCATCCCCTTCTGGGTCAGCTACCTGATGCGGATGCTTGCGTGGATCGGGCTCCTGCTTCCGGACGGACTCGTGAACAAGACACTGATGGACGTCGGCATCCTGTCTCGGCCGTACGGCTGGCTCGACGGCCAGGCGTCGTCGGTCGTGCTGGCGTTGATCTACGGCTACGTGCCGTATCTCATCCTGCCGCTCTATGCGACGCTCGACCGGATCGACCGGAGCGTGCTCGAGGCGGGTCGCGACCTCGGCGCGAGCCCGATCCGAACCTTCCTTCACGTGACCCTGCCGCTCAGCCGCCACGGGATCCTGGCCGCGAGCGTGTTGATCGCGCTGCCGATGTTCGGTGACTACTACACGAACGACCTCATCTCGAACTCGCCGCGAACCTCGATGATCGGGAACCAGATCAACCTCTTCTTCCAGGAGGGCACCCAGCGGACCGTGGGCGCGTCGCTCGTGATCGTGCTCTCGGTGTTTCTCGCTCTCTTGATGTCGTATTACCTCTGGGTCACGGTGCGCGCGTCGGCCGAGACGAAGGAATCGTTGCTGTGAAGGCCCTGCGCGACTGGTTCGCGAACCCGTGGGGCCAGCCACGGGCCCTCGGCGCGATCACGTGGCTCTACATGGTCTGGTCGATCGTCCCGGTGGGGATCGCGATTCTCTTCTCCTTCAACGACGGGCGCTCGCGAAGCGTCTGGCAGGGGTTCTCCACGCGCTGGTGGTGGGGCGACCCGAACAACTCGGTGCTCCACGACCCCTCGCTGCGTAGCGCAATCGAGCAGAGCCTCAGGCTCGCGGGGCTGGACATGCTGATCGCGGTCCCGCTCGGCGTCGGACTCGCAATCGGGCTCACGCGCTGGAGGGGGTACGGTGCGCGGCCGGTGAACTACCTGATGCTCTTCCCGCTCGTGACGCCCGAGATCGTGATGGCGATCTCGCTCCTCCTCGTCTTCGTGCTCCTCTACGGGATCGCGCTCGGGACGGAGGCGCAGACGCTGGGTCAGGTCACCTTCTCGATCTCGTACGTCGTGATCATCGTCCGGGGGAGGCTGCTCTCGATCGGTCCGGAGTACGAGGAGGCGGCGCGCGACCTGGGCGCTTCGCAGCTCGGCGCCCTGCGGCTCGTCCTGCTTCCTCTCCTCTACCCCGCGATCTTCGCCGGATTCATCGTCGTCTTCGCGCTCTCGATCGACGACTTCGTCGTCACCCAGTACATGTCGTCGGGCCAATCGACGCAGACCGTCCCGATTCTGATCTACGGCGCCGCGCGCGGCGCCACGACTCCGGCACTCAACGCCGTCGCGACGGTGATGGTGGTCGCGACGCTGCTCTCGGTCGGCCTCGCCTACTTCGTCTACCGCTGGTCGGCGCGTTCGCAGCCCGCGACGTCGGGCAACGCCCTCAACGAGATCGCGGCCCTGGAGATGTGATGTGAAGGAGGGCGCCGTGGAGCTCGTCCAGCTGACGAAGAGGTTCTCCGATGTCACCGCCGTGGACGGCATCGATGTCTCGGTCGAGGCCGGAGAGTTCTTCTCGCTGCTCGGCCCCTCGGGTTGCGGCAAGACGACGACGCTGCGCCTGATCGCCGGCTTCGAGCGGCCGGACGACGGGAAGATCCTGCTCGACGGCGCCGACATGGCCGCGACGCCGCCGCATCGCCGCAAAGTCAACACCGTCTTCCAGAGCTACGCGCTCTTCCCGCACCTCGACGTCTTCGACAACGCCGCGTTCGGGCTACGGCGCGCGCACGTCAAGAAGGGAGAGATTCGCGAGCGCGTCTCTCGTGTGCTCGAGGCCGTGCAGCTCGGCGGCTACGAGAAGCGGAAGCCGGCGCAGCTCTCCGGCGGCCAGCAGCAGCGGGTCGCGCTCGCACGGGCCCTCGTCCTCGAGCCGAAGGTCCTTCTGCTCGACGAGCCGCTTGGCGCCCTCGACGCGAAACTCCGCAAAGCGCTCCAGCTAGAGCTCAAGTCGATCCAGGAGCGGTTCGGGATCACGTTCGTCTACGTCACGCACGACCAAGAGGAGGCGCTGACGATGTCCGACCGGATCGCGGTGATGTCCGGCGGCCGCGTCGAGCAGATCGCCACGCCGGAGCGCATGTACGAGGAGCCCGAGACGGTCTTCGTCGCCGACTTCCTCGGCGTCTCGAACCTCATGGCCGTGACTGCGGAGGGCGTTGACGGCAGTGCATGCCGGACGAAGCTCGGCGACTTCGCCCTGCGCGCGGGCTGTGGCGAGATCGGCCAGCGCGGCGAGACGCACGTCGTGATCCGGCCGGAGCGGGTCACGATCGAGCCGTACGAGGCGACCGGGGACAACCGGGTGCCGGGAATGATCGAGCGCGTCGTCTACCACGGGGCGTCCGAGCAGCTCGTCGTGCGGCTCGCGACGGGTGACGTCGTGCAGGCGCTCTTCGTTCGGGACGGCAACCAGCATGAGTGGTCGCAGGGGACGCCGGTGCAGGTGCACCTCCCCGCCGAAGCGCTGCGGGTGTTGCCGCCGCGCCACGCGCGGGACATCGCCGCCTCCTCGTCCGAGGCCGCACCCGACGCCGCCGCGGCCGTCGAAGTCGGCTCGAGCTGACGGCCGTGCCCGTCGTTCCGGGGCTCGACGCCGAGGCAGCCGAGTGGCAGGAGCGTGCGCGGCGGTTCGTCGAGGAGGAGCTCTATCCGGTCGAGCAGCAGATCGCCGAGAGCGGCGCCGTCGACACGGAGGAGATCCGCGCGCTGCGCCGCCGCGCGCGCGAGACGGGGTTCTCGCACTACAACCTTCCGCGCGAGCTCGGCTGCGCCGACCTGCCGCTGCTCTCTCAGGTTGCAATCGAGGAGCAGGCGGGCCGAGCTACGAACGGGCTCGGCTTCATCGTCGCCGACCGTGGCCCGCGAGAGCTGGTCGAGCTCGCGACGGACGACCAGCTCGAGCGCTGGCTCAGGCCGGTGCTGCGCCGCGAGACCGTCGAGGCCTGGGCGGTGACGGAGCCCGGCGCGGGCTCGGACGTGGGCGGTATCGCCGCGACCGCGACACGCGACGGCGACGACTGGGTGCTCGACGGCGAGAAGTGGTTCGTCACCGGCGGCGACCACGCGGGCTTGTTCGTCGTCCTCGCGCGGACTGAGGATGAGCAGGCGCTCTTCCTCGTCGCGCGCGACGCCCCCGGGCTCGAGATCGTCCGCCGCCCGCACTTCATGCACGACCCGTACATCGACGGCCACGTCGAGCTGCTGCTACGCAGCTGCCGCGTGCCCGACCGGGACCGGCTGCCGAGAGGCGACGACGGCGCGCGCCGCTGGTTCACGATCGAGCGGCTGATGATCGCGGCCCGCTGCTGCGGCGCCGCGGCGCGACTGCTCGAGCTGGCGTCGGAGTGGGCCGCGGGGCGCGAGGCCTTCGGCCGCCCGATCTCCGAGCACCAGGGCGTCTCCTTCCCGCTCGCCGACTCCCTGACGGAGCTGCTCGCCGCGCGACTCCTCACCTACCACGCGGCGCACGAACTCGATGCGAACCCTTCGCCGAGCGTCGCCCACGGCAAGGTTGCGATGGCGAAGCTCTACGCGTCGGAGACGGCGAATCGGATCGCCGACCGCGCCCTGCAGGTCTTCGGCGGCCGCGGTTACATGACGGAGCATCCCGTCGAACGGCACTTCCGCGAGCTGCGCGTCGACCGGATCTGGGAGGGCACGAGCGAGATCCAGCGTGTGATCATCGCGCGCGGCTTGTTCAAGCGCGGTGCGGAGCCCTATCTGGAGTGACGGCGCGTCGCTGCTCAGGCAAGGGCGGCCGCGCGCTTGCCTGCTTCGAGACCCGACTCTATGGCGCCGTCGATGAAGCCGGACCAGCCGTTCGCGAGATCCGAGCCGGCGAGGAGGATGCGGCCCTCGGGGCGGCGCATCTCAGCATGGTGGCGGGTGTACCAGCCCGGCCGGTGGATCGCCCAGGTTCCGCGCGCGTACTCGTCGGCGAGCCAGTCGTGCGCGGCGG
>VAXA01000189.1:0-1819 GCA_005883365.1 Actinomycetota bacterium | reverse complement strand
GGATGGCCCGACCGGATCGCGTTCTCGAGCACGTCGCGGCCGCGGGTGCGGAGGAAGATCTTGATCCCACGAGAGGCCTGCCCGGCGACGATCCCCTCCTGCTTGCCTTCCGACAGCCCGGGCTCGAACTCGATCGTGCCGAGCACGTTGAGCGGGACCGCGACGACGACGACGGCTGCATCGTGCAGCTCTCCGGCTCGCGTCTCCACCTCCACGCGGTCTCGGCGGACACGGACGGCGGCCACCGGCGTGTCGAGCTGCGTCTCGACCGGCGCGTCCGAGGCGATCGCCTCGAGCAGCGAGCGGGTGCCCTCGACGAGCGTCACCCGGCCGCCCGTGTACTGGGTGAGCACGAGGCTGTACCCCGAGAGGGCATGCCAGCGCAGGACCGAGACCGCGCCGGCGTCCTCGAGCGGTGCGTGCGCCAGCGACTCGAGCTCCGCCTCGAGCACGGCACGCTCCTCCTCGCCCAGCTGGAGCTCGTCGAGCCGGTCGGCGATCGACAGCCGGTCGAACCGCGCCAGCACGTCCAGTGCGTGAAGCGGATCGTGCGGGTTCGGGAGCGCGTCGCGGACGCCGTCGACGAAGCGGTTCCAGCCCCGCTCGGCAATGGCGTCCCGCTCGGAGATCGACCCCTCGCGCCGCTCGCCGCCCACCCACCAGTGCGCCCGCTGCGCGTCGGCGCTCAACTCCACGCGGAGACCGGCGCGGGTGATCTCCGACCAGGTGTGCGGTTGGTGCCAGTGCACCCACGCGCCGCCGTACTCAACCGGGATCCCGTCCCACTCGGCGCTCCAGGTCCGACCGCCGAGCCGGTCACGCGCCTCGAGCAGCAGCACCGAACGGCCTCGGAGGGCGAGCTCGCGCGCCGCAGTCACGCCGGCAAAGCCCCCGCCGACGACGATCACGTCGCGTGCCATGCGAGGACGATACGGGCGTCGGGAGCTATCGGGGCCGAGATTCCACGATCTGCTTGAGCCGCTCGAGGTCCTTGCGGTTGGCCCGGCGGATCGCAACGGCCATGACGGGCGCGCTGATCCTGCCGAACCCACTCGGCCTACCGCGGTTCCGAAGCGTCATGCGTGTGCCGCCGCCGGCGGTGTCCGTCCAGGCGTACGTCGTCTCCATGGGGAACGGCCCTTCGTTCGTGGCCATGACGAGCCGCTCGCCCGGCACGAAGGTCTCCACCTCGTACGTGTAGGCGAGGCGACGCCCGAGAAACCGTGGCACGAGGGCGACGCGAGCGCCCGGTGCCAACGCTCGCTCGTTCTTCCACTCCACTGCCTCGATGTTCTCGTACCACTCAGGAGCGTTGTCGGGGTTCGCCGCGTACCCGGCAACCTCCGCTCTCGGTCGTTCGATCTCGATCTCCGTCAGCACGTCGACGGCCGGTGCTAGCTCGCTCATCGAGCCAATTCAAGCGGCGCGCCGAGGACGATCCGCGCGTCGAGCGCGACGACGCCCTCGCGACGGACGAGGAGCGGGTTGACCTCGACCTCGGCGACCTCGGGGTGCGCGGCTGCGAAGTGCGACAGCGCCGCGACTGCTCGCGCCGCGGCCGCTACGTCGAGCGGCGGGCGGCCGCGGGGGCCGCGGAGCAGCGAGGCCGAGACGAGCGAACGGATGAGCTCTTCGGCCGTCGCTTCGTCGACCGGAGCGAGGGCGACCGCGACGTCCCGCAGCGTCTCCGCGTGCAGCCCGCCTGCGGCGACCACGACCAGCGGCCCGAAGCGCGGGTCGCGGCGCCCTCCGACGAGTAGCTCGAACCCCGCCGCCACGTCCTCCGCCACTTCCACCGAGAACGACTCCGGCGCGAGTC
>VAXA01000188.1 GCA_005883365.1 Actinomycetota bacterium | reverse complement strand
CCGCGGCGGCGGCGACCGGCGCGCGTTCATCCCCTTCGGCGACGCACCACGCCGCCCAGTAGACGAGCGAGCGCGCGAGCTCGACGTCGGTGTACGTCTGCGCGAGCGGGTGGGAGACGGCCTGGTACGTGCCGATCGGCTTGTCGAACTGGACACGGGTCTTCGCGTGCTCGACGCCGAGGTCGAGCGCCCGCTGCGCGACGCCGAGCGCCTCGGCCGCGCTCGCCGTGCGGGCTCGCGGCAGGTTGCGGTTCCCCGCGAGCGGCTCTCCGTCCGTCTTCTCGAGCCGGCCGAACGGGCGGGAAGGATCCACGGACGCGACCTCCTCGCCGCGCGCCGGAAAAGCCTTGCCGCCGTCGGCGACGACGAGGTCGACGGAGCTGAGCCACGGGACGTAGCCGTCGACGTCGACCGACCACCGCTCCTCGCCGGCCGCGACGCGCGCGCGCTGCTCGGCCGACAGCCAAGGCAGCGCGAAGCCGACGGTCGCGAGGTACGGCCCCGGGTAACAGGCGTAGCCGAGCTCCTCGAGCAGAAGCGCCTCCTCGACGAAGCCGAGCCCGGCCTCCGCGACGTCCACCCAGCCGAGCTCCACGAGCTCGCTCCAGCGATCCTCCGCTGACTGCCAGTCGCGCTCGAGCGGGAACCGGTCGCCAAGCCACGCGCGTGCCTGCTGCTTCAGCTCGACCTGGTCGTCGGTGAGCGCGAAGTCCATCAGCGGCTCCGGGGAAGTCCCAAGACGCGCTCGGCGATGATGTTGCGCAACACCTCCGAGGTGCCCGCCTCGATCGTGTTGCCGCGACTGCGGAGCTGCTGGTGGTTCCACCAGCCGTCGTCGAGGATCCCGTCCGGCCCTCGCAGCTCGCGGGCGAGCCTCGTCAGGCGCTGGTTCGCCTCCGACCAGCGCAGCTTCACGCCCGAGCCCTCTGGGCCGGGCACGCCGGTGCGCTCGTAGGTGCCGAGCGCGCGGTAGTTCGTGTAGCGCAGGGCCTGCACCTCGATCCACTCCCGCCCCAGCGCCTCGCGCAGGCGCGGGTCGAGCTCGCGTCCGCGCGCCTCCTCGAGCAGCCGCCCGAACAGCGCGTCGAGCGTCGCCGTGAGCGCGAAGCCGAGTGTCGCGCGCTCATGCAGGAGGGTCGTCATCGCCACCTGCCAGCCCTCGCCTTCCTCGCCCAGGCGGCTTTCAACGGGCACCTGAACATCGGTGAAGAAGATCTCGTTGAACTCCGCCTCGCCCGTGATCTGGCGCAGCGGCCGTACCTCGACGCCGGGCGCGTGCATGTCGACGAGGAGGTACGTGAGATTGCGGTAGCGCGGCGCCTCGAGATCGCTCTGCGTGACGAGGATGCAGAAGTCGGCGATGTGCGCGAACGACGACCACACCTTCTGGCCGTTGACGATGTAGGCATCGCCGCGCCGCTCCGCCTTCGTGCGCACGGCGGCGAGGTCGGACCCCGCGTCCGGCTCGGAGAAGCCCTGGCACCAGATCTCGTCGGCCGCCAGGATCGGCTTCAGGTAGCGCGCCTTCTGATCCTCCGTCCCGTGCGCGATGATCGTCGGCCCGGCCATGCTGAGGCCGATCACGCCGACATGAGACGGAGACTGGGCGGCCGCGAGCTCCTGGTAGAGGATCGCCTGGAAGCTGTGGGGCGCTCCCGCGCCGCCGTACTCCTTCGGCCAGGTCAGTCCGGCGTAGCCGGCCTCGTACAGCTTGCGGCTCCACTCGCGGATGAACGGATCCTCGAAGCGCTGGGCACCGCCGCGGCCGCCGCGCTTCTCCGCCGGGAGGTTCGTCTCGACCCACGCGCGCAGCTCCTCGCGAAACCTCGCCTCCTCGGGCGTGTCGCGCAGGTCCACGCGAAGAGGCTATCCCGCCGCGGGTGCAGGCAGAAGCTCGGGCGGCGGCTCTGCGACGACGCGCCGTCGCTGTACCGGCAGCAGCGTCACGGCCCCGAGAATCGCGGCGACGCCGAGCCACTGCGTCCACCGGAGGTGCTGGTCGTACGCGTAGATGCCCGCGACCACGGCGACCGCCGGATACGTGAGCTCCGCGAGCGACGAGAGGACGGCGGGGGTCCGCTGCAGCCCGTAGTAGTAGAGCGTGAGCGCGAACAGACCCGTGACGAGCGCGAGATAGAGGATGAGCACGCTGTCGTGTCCGTTCGAGTAGGCGCTTGCGCCCATGACCGGCAGCGCGAGCGCGCTCGCGAGCAGGCCGAAGAAGAAGCGCAGCGTCACGATGTGCTGGAACTCGAGCTTGCGGGAGAGGTAGCGCCCGAGCACCGTTCCCAGCGCCCAGAGCACGGCGGCGCCGGTCGCTTCCGCGATCACGACCGTGCCGTTCGCCGACGGGGCGAGCGGATGCGCCTGGTTGACCAGCCAGAAGCCGGCCAGGGCCGGGAGGAAGAACCACGCGAACCGCGGCCGCGGCCGCTCGCCGAGCAGGAGCGCCGCACCGCCGACGGCGACGAACGGTTGCACCTTCTGGATCACGACGGGCGTGATGTAGTCGGAATGCCCGATCAGCGCGTCCGTGAAGAGGATCGTGGCGACGGCCGAGGCGCCCGCGCCGACCACGACGGCCGCTGCCACGTAGCTCCACCCGGCTCGGACGACCGCGCGCAGCGCGGGGAGGAGGAACGGCAGCGTCAGGGCGGCGAGGATCACGTGCTCGCCGAAGACGATCGTGGTTGCCGACGTCGTTCCGCTCATCGTCTTGCGGATGATCGGGTCCGTCCCCCACATCGCCGCGGCGACCGCGACGAGAACGACGCCGGGTACCCGCGCGAGCCTCATGACCGCTCGAAGCGTAGAAGATCGTCCACGGTCTCCCGAGCGCGGATCAGCCGCGTCTCGCCGTCCGCGACGAGCACGACCGCCGGCCGCGGGACGCCGTTGTACGTGGAGCCGAGCGCGAGCGTGTAGGCGCCTGTCGCCGGCACCGCGAGCAGGTCGCCGCGCCGGGGCTCCGGCAGCTCCGCCGCCTCGATCAGGACGTCGCCCGACTCGCAGTGCTTGCCGGCGATGCGGTACACGCCGCTCGGCAGCTCGCCGGCCCGGTTCGCGAGCAGCGCCTCGTAGCGGGCGCCGTAGAGCTGCGGCCGGGGGTTGTCCGACATGCCGCCGTCGATCGCGGCGTACGTGATGCCGCCGGATTCCTTGACCGAGCCGATGCGGTAGAGAGTCACGCCCGCGCGGCCGACGAGCGAGCGCCCGGGTTCGAGGATCAGCGAGACGCCCTCCGGCGCCCGTTCGACGAGCGGGCCGACGAACTCCGCGACCGAGGGCAGCTCCTCCTCACGGTTGTGGCGGACACCGAGGCCGCCGCCGAGGTCGAGGATGCGGGGGGTCCAGTGGAGCCGGTCGGCGAACGCGAGCGCCCGCTCGAGTGCCAGAAGGCTCTCGTCGACTCGCCCGAGCTGCGAGCCGACGTGGACGTGCAACCCCTCGACCTCCAGTCCGAGCTCGCGCGCGCGCTCGACCTCCAGCTCGGCGGCGTCGGGAGCGAGCCCGAACTTCGACTCCTCGTGTGCCGTCTGGATCGAGCGGTGGGTCACGGCCTCGACGCCCGGCGTCAGCCGCATGAGCACGCGCCGCACTCCCGCCGTCGCGGCCGCATCCGCCTCGCCGGGCGAATCGAGGACGACGAGCGCACCCGCCTCGGCGGCCGCGAGCAGCTCCTCCTCCGACTTGTTGTTGCCGTGGAACACGATCCGCTCGCCCGGAATGCCCGCGGCGCGCGCGAAGGCAAGCTCGCCGAGCGTCGAGACGTCTGCGCCGACTCCCTCCTCCGCGAGTAGGCGCAGCAGCGCGACGTTGGCGAACGCCTTCGTCCCGTAGACGACGAGCGCACCGGGCGCCGCCTCGCGATATGCGTCCACTTGCGCGCGGATCGTCCGCTCGCAGTAGACGAGCAGCGGCGTCCCGTGCCGATTCGCCAGCTCGCTCGCGCGAAGACCGCCCAGCGTCAGCTCGCCGGTCTCGATTCGCGCGGTTTCGGGAAGGAGCTCGAGCACCCTGCTAGTATCGGGATCCCAATGCAGGAGCTGCTTCTTACCTAGTTCAGGGAGACCCGCGCGGCGAGCCGCGCAGACCTCCCCAGGGAGATACGAGCCCCACGAGATCGAGCAGAAGTGGCAGCGCGTCTGGGAGGACGAGCGGGCGTTCCACGTCCCGAACCCGGTGCCCGGCGAGCCGACGCCCGAGAACCACTGGTACCAGCTCGAGATGCTGCCGTACCCATCAGGCCCGAGCCTGCATATGGGCCACGTCCTCAACTACACGATGGGCGACGTCCAGACGCACGTGCGCCGGCGCAGTGGCTGGCACGTCGTACGCCCGATGGGATGGGACGCGTTCGGACTACCGGCGGAGAACGCCGCGATCCGCGAGGGTCGCCATCCGCGCGAGACGATCGAGCGGAACATCGAGACGATGCGCGCCCAGATGAAGCGGCTGGGCTGGGCGATCGACTGGGACCGCGAGGTCGCCGCGCACCAGCCGACGTTCTACCGCTGGACGCAGTGGCTCTTCCAGCAGTTCGTCGCGCACGACCTCGGCTACCGCAAGGAGGGGCCGGTCAACTGGTGCCCCAACGACCAGACGGTGATCGCCAACGAGTACGTCGTCGACGGCCGCTGCGAGCGCTGCGGCGCGGAGGTCGAGCTGCGGAACATGACGCAGTGGTACTTCCGGACGACCGCCTATGCCGACGAGCTGCTCGAGTACGAGGACGCAGTTTGGCCGGACCGGACGAAGGCGATCCAGCGCAATTGGATCGGCCGCTCCGAAGGCGCCGAGGTCCTCTTCCGTGTCGAGGAGACCGGGGACGACATCGCGGTCTTCACGACGCGGCCCGACACGCTGTTCGGGGCGACGTTCTTCGTCCTCGCCCCCGAGCATTCGTACGTCGAGTCGCATGCGAGCGAAGAGGCGAAGGAGTACGCGCGGCACGCCGGAGCGCGTCCGATCGAGGAGCGCGCCGCCGAGACGACCAAGACGGGCGTCTTCACCGGACTGCACGCGATCAACCCGATCAACGGCGAGCGGTTGCCGATCTGGGTGGCCGACTACGTCCTCATGGACTACGGCACCGGGGCGATCATGGCCGTCCCCGCCCACGACGAGCGCGACGGAGAGTTTGCCGAGGCGTTCGTCCT
Organism: Actinomycetota bacterium; assembly: GCA_005883365.1. Taxonomy (GTDB): domain Bacteria; phylum Actinomycetota; class Thermoleophilia; order Gaiellales; family Gaiellaceae; genus Palsa-739. Next base: position 3,199 of record VAXA01000188.1, on the reverse strand, counting down.
GCCGACGAAGATCGTGATCGACGAGGACGGCAAGCTCGTCAACTCGGAACGCTTCGACGGCCTGCCCGCGGACGAGGGCGCACGTGCGATCGTCGAAGCCCTCGAGGCGGAGGGACGCGGCAAGGCGACGGTCAACTACCGCCTGCGCGACTGGAGCGTCTCGCGGCAGCGCTACTGGGGCTGCCCGATCCCGTTCATCCACTGCGAACGGTGCGGCGTCGTGCCGGTGCCGGAGGACGAGCTGCCGGTGATCCTGCCCGACATCGAGGACTATGCCCCGAAGGGCAAGCCGCCGCTCGCCGCCAACGAGGAGTACATGAGCGTCGATTGTCCGCAGTGCGGCGGCCCCGCCCGGCGGGATCCCGACACGATGGACACATTCGTCGATTCGTCCTGGTACTTCCTCCGCTACATCGACTCCCACAACAACGAGGCGCCGTTCGACCGCTTCGTCGTCGACTATTGGCTCCCGGTTTCCCAGTACATCGGCGGCATCGACCACTCGACGGGTCACCTTCTCTACTCGCGCTTCTTCGTCAAGGCGATGAACGACTGGGGGATGGTCGGTTTCCGCGAGCCTTTCGCGCGCGTCTTCCACCAGGGCTGGGTCACGCTCGGCGGCTCGAAGATGTCGAAGACGAGGGGCAACGTCGAGGGACCGGACGAGATGGTCGACCGCTACGGCGCCGATGCAGTGCGGCTCTACATTCTCTTCATGGGGCCGGCCGATCAGGACATGGAGTGGACGCCCGACGGCGTCGAGGGAATCGTCCGCTTCCTGCGCCGGCTCTGGCGCGTCGTGCACGAGGTCGCCGAGGGGGCTCCTTCCGACGGCGTGACCGAGGGCGCTCTGGCGCGGAAGGCAAACGAGACGATTGCGCGAGTCACGGACGACGTGCTGCGCCGCTTCCAGTTCCACACGCCGATCTCGGCCGTGATGGAGCTGGTGAACGAGCTGGGCGGCGCGGCGGACGCGCCGGACGCGCGCTTCGCGGCCGAGACGGCCGTCTCGCTGATCCAGCCGTATGCGCCGCACGTCGCCGAGGAGCTGTGGACCATCCTGGGGCACGAGCGGCTGTGGGAAGCGCCCTGGCCGGAGGCCGACGAGTCGCAGCTCGTGCGCGAGACGTTCGAGCTCGTCGTCCAGGTGAACGGCAAGGTGCGCGACCGGTTCGAGGTGGACGCGGGCCTGAGCGAGGACGAGCTCGTCGCCCGGGCCCGCGCCAGCGCGCGCGTGCGGAGCTACCTGGACGGCGGCGAGCCCCGCAAGACGATCGTCGTCCCCAAGAAGCTCGTCAATTTCGTTATCTAGCGCCCGCGCGGATCGGGGCGGTCGACATTCCAGTGGCGGCCCACGCCGGCGTACCAGCGCAGGCCCTCGTCGGTCTCGCGCGGGGCGAGCAGAAAGCGGCTGATTACGCGCTGGCCGCCCTCGAAGTCGCCGTACAGGATGTCGATGCTCATCCGCTGCGGCTCCTCGACCGCGCGGCGTGCGGCGCGGTAGCCGTCGCTCCCCGGATCGCGGAACGAGCCCTGCCAGAAGCCGACGTCATCGGGGGCGACGTAGAGGTCGCGGGTGAGCATCGTGAAGTCAGCCAGCGGAGTCGGGAGCATGTCGGCGCCGAGCTGGATCTCCGGAAAGAGGTGCCAGCCGTGGAGAACGGCGATCCCGGTGCCTACGTTGCGCACGGAGATGACGAAGTAGACGGCCGCGTCCGTCGCGCTTGCGGTCCCCTGGCCGCCGGGAACGTAGAACCACACGTCGTCCTGGAAGCCGACCTTGATGGCGGGGTCCTCGGTCCGCGAAGGGACGAGCAGCGGGCGCTGCCCGGCGAGAAGCGATTGCTCGGCGACCCGTGCCGCGCGGTTGGCCGAGCGGACGGAGGCCAGCGTGACACCCGCGAGCGCGAGCGTGCCGCCGGCGGTCGAAAGCGCTGAGATCGTCACCCAGTCGGCCACGGGGCGAGTTTACGGAGCCGCGAGGGGCCGTCGCGGTCGCCGTGCTGCTCGTCCTGGTGGTCCGGCACCTCGGCGGCGGGGCCGCGGCGCCCGTCGTGACGCCGTTGCGGGCTTCGGCTCCAGCGAGGCCCGCGGCTGCGAAGCTGCTCGTCGTCGACGTCGCGGGTGCTGTCCGGCGGCCGGGCCTTTACAACCTGCGTGCCGGCTCGCGCATCAACGATGCGATCGCTGCTGCGGGTGGCCCAACCGCCAAGGCGCAGCTCGCCGCGGTAAACCTCGCGGCGCCGGTCGCCGACGGCGAGCAGATCGTCGTCCCGGGACGCGGCGCGGGTGGTGTGGCCGCCGCGGCGAGCCCTCCAGCCGCCGGCTCCTCGCCGTCCGCGCCGCTCGACCTCAACACGGCGACACTCGAGCAGCTCGACTCGCTGCCCGGGATCGGGCCCGTGACGGCGCAGAAGATCATCGACTACAGACAGGCACACGGCGCATTCCACTCGGTCGCGGAGCTGGAAGGCGTGCCCGGCATCGGGGAGGGAAGGCTTGCGCAGCTGAAGGGGCTCGTGATCCCATGACCTTCCGCACGCCGTACGCGCTCGGCTGTGCACTCTGCGTCGGCCTCTCCGGCGCGACGGTCGCGCGGATCGGGCTCGTGCCCGCAGCGCTTGTCGCCGCGGCATCCCTCGCCCTCGCCGCCGGAGCGACCTCGCCTCAGGCCACGCTCGCGCTCGCTGGGCTCGGCCTGGCGGTGGCCGGCTGGGGGATCGGTAGCGTCCGCCTCGCTGCGATCGACCACAGTGTGCTGGCCCCGCTCATCGGCACCGCGGAGCGCGCCGTGGTCGAGATCGAGGAGCCGGCGCGTCGCGGCTCGTTCGAGCTCCGCATGCGGGCTGTGGTGCTGCGCTGGCGCGATCTACGCCCGCGCGAGCCGGTGCTGCTCGAGCTGCCGCTCGGCCGCGCACCGCCGCAGGGAGTCCGCCTTGCGCTGATCGGGGTGCTCCGGGCCCCGCGCGGCCCCTCGCACGGCTTCGACGAGCGCGCCTGGCTCCGTCGGCATGGGATCCACGCAGTGCTGCGTGCGCAGGACTGGCGCGTCGTCGGACGGCGCGGCGGGCTCGCCGGCATCGGCGACCGGCTGCACGCGTGGCTTGCCGGCGCCTCCGTCCCGGGCGTCGCCGGCGTGCGCCGGGGCGTGATCGAGGGCGTCGTGCTCGGCGAAGACGAGGGTCTGCCCGACGCTCTG
>VAXA01000187.1 GCA_005883365.1 Actinomycetota bacterium | reverse complement strand
TCCGTCTGGGAGTAGAGGATCGTCGTGCCGTCGGGCGACCACGTCGGCGAGTTGTCGAAGACGCAGTTCTGCGGATCCGTGAGGGTGCGCATGCCGCTGCCGTCGGCATTCACGACGCGGATCCCGTTGGAGCAGCCCGCGCAGCTGACCCCCGTGAGCTTCGCCGAGACGTAGGCAATCTCGGTCCCGTTGGGAGAGAGCGCAGGCTGAGTCTGCTGCGCCTGGGCGTTCGTGAGCCGGTGCGGCTTGCCGCCGCCGGG
>VAXA01000186.1 GCA_005883365.1 Actinomycetota bacterium | reverse complement strand
GAGCGCGTCGAACCAGCGGTCCGAGGCGGGGGACAGCTTGCCGGTGGCGATGTCGACGCTCTTCGCCTGGCATCCGCATCTGCCGAAACCATTGACGACGACCTTCGTGTTCCCGCTCCAGACCGCGCCGTAGCCTTTGAGCGGCTTCCGGAGGACGGTCTGCCCGTACGAGGCGAGCACGAGGAGCGCGGGCCCCGTGTTGACGGCGAGCTTGCTGCCATCCGGCGACCAGGCGAGAACACCCGAGCCCTCGGCCCGGAACGTGGAACGGCGATGCCCGCTCTCGTCGTAGATGGCGCCTCCGCCTCTCGTCTTGACAGCGAGGAGGCCGTTCGAAGACCACGTTGAGGAGAAGCTCGTGTTAGGGATGCTGAAGAGCGCCCGGCCACTGGACGACGACGCCCTCAGCCTTCCGGTCTCGCGCCCGCCCCCCGTGAAGGCGACGAAGACGCGCCCGTCTGGCGACCACGGCTGCGCTGCGAGGACGCCTCCGCCCCGCACCGCGACGGCCTTCCCGCGCGCTCCGACGATCCAGAGCTTGCTGCTGCCCGAGGTACATGCATTGACCACGAAATGCGTGCTGCCCGGCTGCCACGCCACCCGTGGGTTGCATTCTCCTACGGGTGCGTGCAGGGACGGCCCGACCTTGTGCAGGCCGCGGCCGTCGATGTCGACCTCGTATGCGTGCGCCCTGCCGCCGCGGTCGCTGAAGAAGGCGACGTGCTTTCCGTCGGGCGAGGCGGCGGGGTCGATGTCCTGGTACAGGCTCTTGCTCAGGTCGACGCGATGGCCGCTCGGATCGAGGCGGTAGACCTCGCCGGTGACCGTGGGCGCGCGGTCGGCGGCGAAGACGATCGGCGAAGGGGTCGAGGCGCGCCCCGAGGCGGCGCCGGACGCGAGCGCTAGGAGAAACGCCAGGCCGGCGAGTCGTGTCCAGGACACGTGCGCAGGCTAGGGCACAATTGCGAGGATTTCGTTAGAACCTACGAGCTACAGATGTCCGCCGTCAGCAGCTCGAGCCGGTTGCCCCACGGGTCCGCCGTGTAGAAGCGGCGGACGCCGGGAAGCGCGTCGTCCCAGTCGACTCGCTCGCCCGCGGCCTGGAGCCGCCCTGCGAGTTCGCCGAGTTCTGCCGCGGACAGCCGGAACGCTGGATGTGCCTTCCCCGCCGGCGCGAACGGCTCCTCGACTCCGACGTGGAGCTCGTCGCCATCTCCGAGCGCGAACCACACGCCGCCGCGCGACCGGAGCGGCTCCGGCTTCGCGAGCTCCTCCAGGCCGAGCAGCTCGCCGAAGAAACGCCGTGCCTCGGCCTCGCAGCCCGGCGGCGCCGCGAGCTGCACGTGGTCGAGCTCGATCAATCCGTCTTGTCGGCTGCGGGCGCTTCGGGCTTCGGCTTCGCCGCCGACGCGGCGGCGTTCGCGCCGGCGCCCTTGCGCCTCCGCCGCCGGCGCCGCCTGCTGCGGCCGCCGCCCTGCTTCGGCGCGGGCAGGTTCTCCGCGAGCGCGAGCGCGACCTCCTGGATCGAGCCGAGCTGCTCGCGCGCCTCGTCGATCAGCTTCGTCGCACGCGGTGTGTAGCCCTCCGCCGAGGCCAGTAGCGCGACGCCCACCGGCAGCGGCAGTTCGCGCGCGGCGTGGACGAGCTTTGCGGCGTTCTCCTCGTGCCGGTGACCGCGCGAGTTCGCGAGAGCGCCGAGCAGGCGCTTCGCCTCCGGATACTCCGCAGACGCCCGGCGGTCCTGCACCTTGCGCGTCGCGCGCGCGAGGCGCCACGTCCAGCGGGCGAGGATCTGCTCCGGCGCGTCGGGCTTCTCCCCGCCGATCGCGCGCAGGAGGATGCGGATTCCCGGCAGCCGCTCTTTCTCCCACGTCGGCGCTTGCGTCACGAGCGTGACGAGGTCATCGAAGTCGGCTCGCTCGACGCGCATCGAGACCCGGTCCTGCAGGGCCATCATCCGCAGCCTCCGGTTCGGGTTCTCGGCCGCGGCCGTCGCGAGGAACTGCTCGAGAGCCGCCTTGCTCGCGCTGCGGTCTGTCAGCTTCTGGACGAACGACGCGCGCTCGTCGAAGCGGATCTGCCGGCCGGCGATCGTCGCCCAGTAGCGCTGCTCGTCTTCGTCGAGGTACTTCGGGTCGATCCGCTGCCACTCGCGCTGGATGACGTTGATGCGGCGGCGGACGTCGGGCGTGACCGGCACGAGCCACGGCGCCGGCGTGAGGCGCCGGCGGGCGCGGCGCTGCGAGCGGCGCCGCGGCGCCGGGGTGACGCGCGCGCCCTCGCGGTAGAAGTCGGCGTCGAGGAGTGAGTGGAGCGAGACGACGCGTTCGTTGTGGGTCGCGCCCTTCGGGACGAAGTCGACGACGATGCCCGCCTCCTTGCGCGGGTGGAGGCGCATGATCCGCCCGATCCGCTGTTGGTAGACGCGCTTCGAGGCCGTCGGCGCGAGGTGCATGCAGACGGTCGCGCGCGGCGAGTTCCAGCCCTCGGCGAGGAGCTGCGCGTTGATGAGCACGTTGATCTCTCCCCGCTCGTAGGCGGCGAGCGTCTCGGCGAGGCGCACGGGCGGCGTCCGGCCCGAGACCGCCTCGGCCTTCAGTCCGGCGGCGCGGAACTCCTTGGCGAGGTTGTAGGCGTGGTCGACGCCGGCCGCGTAGACGATGCCCGGCGTGTTGTCGAAACGGTCGCGGTACATGCCCGCTGCGGCCTGGTTCAGCGCCTGGTGGTCGAGGGTCTTGGCGAGGATCTCCTGGTCGAAGTCGCCGCCGACGATCGGCACCGCGTTGATCGCCGTGACCGGGGGCACGCGCAGGTCGCGCAGCGGCGCGATCAGGCCGCGGCGCGCAGCGTCCTGCAGCGGGAGGTCGTCGACCGAGGCGGGGAAGACGTCGGAAACCTGCTTCGCGATCAGCTGCTCCGTCGCCGTCATGCCGATGTAGATGGGCTCGGGGAAGGAGCGGATCGCCGCCGAGGTCTTCTCCCCGAGCGCCGTGTGCGCCTCGTCGCAGATCACGAGCTGGTACGCGTCGCGGTCGATCGAGTCGACGTGCCGCGCGAACCAGGCGTACGTCTGGATCGTGAGCGGCGCCTTCTTCGCACTGCGGCTGTCGCGCGTGATCACGTCGGTGAGGCGCTTGCCGTAGCCCTCGGTCGTCAGGTCGCGTGTGAACTGCGAGACCAGCAGGCGGCGGTGGGTGAGGATGAGGACTCCGAGCGTGCGGGCCGCCTCGACGAAGCCTGCCGCGGCGATCGTCTTGCCCGAGGCGGTCGGGTGGCGGAAGCGGTAACGGCGCACGGCGCCGGGGTCGTCCTGTTGCGGCTCCTCCGGGAGTTCCGCGTCCGCGATCTCGACGACGAGCGTCGAGTCCTCGTCCTCGTCCTCGACCTGCTGCAGCTCGAGCTCCTCAGCGGTCGCCGCCCGGCCGTTGCCGTTCCCGTTGCCGTTTGCCTCGTCGTAGCGCTGGCTGGCGGCGATCAGCTCGGTGAGCATCCCGGCGAGCGCGTCGACCTGGTGGCGGCGGAGCGCGGTGCCGGTCGCGGTGCGCGGTTCCGGCTCGGCGAGGACGCGCTCGAGGCCGAGCAGGAGGCCGAAGCGGACCTTCCACTGCGGAGACGGAGTCTTGCGTCCTGCGTCCATCTCGGCGAGCGCCTCGTCGAGCGCGCGCCGGCGCGCCGTTCCCTCGGCGAGCGCCTCGGCCGGGTCTTCGCCCTCGCGGACGAACGGCTCGCCCGCCCACGCGTCCGCGCGGAGAGCGGCGGCGACTACAGGGTCTGCCGCCTCCAGTGTTGAGCTGGTCGGCTGAATCGCTTCTTGCATATGCGCAGCACGCTGCGGTGCTGCCCGTCCAACGAAGAGATGCGCGCTCGGCTCTGATTTCCCCTTGGCGAGCGGCGCAACGGGAAGAATACCCGCTCCCGGGCAATCGTCAACGTCCGTTACAGGCCGATTCCGCCAAAAATCGCAAACGGATTGGCGGGACTCGTCTCCCAGACGAGCTCGCCGCCGCCCTCGACCTCGCCGTGAAGGCGGGTTGCCAGGGCGTCTGCGTCCTCGCGGCTCGCGGTGCCGACGATGAGGTAGTGGAAGCGGCGCTCGGGCTTGTAGCCCTCGGCCTCGAGGCGTTCGGCCAGGTCGCGCGCCTCCTGCCGGGACGGGCATTCGACGCGCACCTCCCACGGGGCGTAGCCGCGGTCGAGCTCTTCCTCCTCCCACGTCTCGCCCGGCGGCTCGTCGTCCCAGCGGTCTTCCTCGTCGAGCCAGTGCTCGACCCGGCTCGTGCGAGCCGCGAATCCTTGCTGCCGGAGCTCGGCCTTGACGACCGCATGGGCGTGCTCGGCGGCCGCGCGAGTGGCCGCGTAGACGAAGACGGTGTCGCCGTCGCGCGAGACCGCGAGCCGGTGCGACTCGAGCTCCTTGGCGAGCTCGCGCGCCTCGGAGTCGAGGTCGCCCCCGAGCCGCTCGAGCAGGCCGGTCGCGTGCTCCTCCTCCTCGACCTCGATCCGGATGCGCCAGTCGTCGTCCGCCATGTGCGGTCGAGCCTAGTCTGCGCGCGTGGACTGGCGCGAGCGGTACGAGCGAGCGGCGGCGCGGTACGCCGGCGGCGTGACGCGGAAGTCCGACGAGCGGCAGCTCGTGCAGCTCGCGAACGCGGCGTGGGCGGCCGGGCTCTCGCTCCTGATGGCGGGCGACCGCGTGGGCGCGCGTGAGTGGTTGGTGCGCGCGGCCGCTCGGTATCGCGAAAGCTGGGACGCCGGCGCGGAGTCGGACGCGTGGGGACGGCCGATCGGAGCAATGAAAGCGCTGCTCATCGCCGGCGAGGACGCGAGCGAGGCAGCCCACTGGACCCTCGAGACATGTCTCGGTATCAGTTACCGAGACGTGTCCGTTTCGCCCGTCGGCCGCTACGCCGGCATCCTTGCGCTCCTCGTTCTCGGGCGGGACGACGAGGCGGGCGCGGTCGCGGCAGGGCTCGGCGAGGGGTTCCCGGGCGACGTTGCGGACGCCCTCCGCGCGCTCGCGGCGCACGATGCGGAGGCGTACCGCGCGGCCGTGGCCGCGGTGCGCCGCTCGTTCGAGGAGCGCGAGGACTTCCTCGAGGACATGCCGGTTCCCGACACGGCGCTCGCGCTGGAAGCGCTTGGGGAGCGGCGTAGACTCGGTCCGTGAGGTTGGTGCTACGCGGGCTCGTCGTCGTGGTCGTCGCCGCGGCGGTTGCGCAATCCGGGGCGGCCGCGCCGGCGCGGACACGACTCGTCCCGAGGCCCGAATCCGCCGTCTTCTGGAATTCGCGCGTCGGCCTGCTCGCAATCGGCTATTGCGTGCCGACGGTCAACCGCTGCTCCGGCGGTGCGGTGGAGCGCACGACCGACGGCGGACGCACGTACCGCGTCGTCTTGCGCTCGCGCCGGCCGATAACCGATGTCGCCACGCTCGGGACGAACGGAGCGATCGCAACGCCGTCCAGCGGCGAGGCGTGGCGCACGCTCGACGGCGGTCGCACCTGGCGACAGGTCACCTTCAGGCCGTTCTTCTGGGCGACACCGCGGATCGCCTTGCGGTTCGACGCGTACTACCAGCGAAGCACTCAGAAGCTTGCGCTTCGCGTGACGCACGACGGCGGACGAACGTTCCGACGCCTGGCGGATCCGTGCAACAACGCCGTCACGTACAACGCCTACGCCGATCTCGTGACGCCGAGGCTGTGGTGGATCATCTGCGTAGGCCTGCCGGCAGGCGGGACCATGGACAAGGCGGTCTTCCTCACACGCAACGGCGGCAAGACCTGGCAGACGGCGGCCGCGAACCTCGGACGGCCCAACGTGCGCGTGCACGGCGGCATCGGGACGTACGGCTATCCCAACGGCCTCGCCTTCGCTACGAACGGCTTCGGTCTCGTGACGGAGAGCAATGGCACGCTTTTTGTCACGCGTGATGGAGGGCTGCACTTCCACGCCCAGCGGGGGGTCGATCGGCCGAACATCGACTACTGCGCTGGAAGGGCTGCGTTTTCCAGCGGCGTCGGGTACGTCCTCCTCACCGCCGGCTTCTCGGCGCGGCTGGTCGAGACGCGCGACTCCGGGCGGACCTGGCGCGTCGTGCGGCGCTGGATCTCCTAGAGTTTCGCGGCCGCTGCCCGGTCGAGGATCGCGCGCGTCGTCCCCTCGGCCGCGCGCGCCAGGCTCCCCGGTGTCTCCTTCGACGGCTCGCCCTCGAGCGCGCGGGACACCGCGTCGGCCTTGTCCTCGCCCGCGACGAGGAAGAGCAGCTCGCGCGTTGCGCAGAGTCGCGGCAGCGTGAGGGAGATCCGGTCGACGAGCGGCTCGTGCCCGGCTTCGGAGCCGAGGACGTCGCGGTCAGTCACGTCGAGCGTCGGGAAGCCGGGGAAGAGCGACGCGACATGGCCGTCCGGCCCGAGGCCGAGCAGCACGAGGTCGAACGTGCCGGCCCCGGCGAGCTCGCTCTCGTACTCGGCGGCCCCCGCCTCGCGGGCGAGCTCGCCCCGCATGCGGTGGATCTCCGCCGGGCCCTGCTCGAGTGGGTCGAGCAGCGCCGCCTTCGCCATCCCGTAGTTCGAGCGTTCGTCGTCCGGCGGGACGCAGCGCTCGTCTCCCCACCACACCTCGACGCCACTCCAGTCAGGGTCGAGCTCGGCGGCGAGCTCGTATGCCCGGCGCGGCGTCGAGCCTCCGGTGAGGACGACATTGCCGCCGGCCCGCGCCTGCTCTGCGAGGCGCTCGGCGAGGAGTCGCGCTGCCTCCGTGGCATCAGCGACGACGGTGATGTCGACGGTCATCCGCCTTCGGCGAGCTCGCGCGCGCGGTCCATTGCTGCCTGGATCGCGTTGAGGAAGGCGGCGCGCACGCCGGCCTGCTCGAGCTCCCGGATCGCGGCGATCGTGGTGCCGCCCGGCGAGGTGACGGATTCGCGCAGCTCGACCGGGTGCATCCCCTGGTCGCGAAGCTGCTTCGCCGTCCCGAACATCGTCTGCACGACGAGCGTCGTCGAGATCTCGCGCGAAAGGCCGAGCAGGATCCCGGCCTCGATCATCGCCTCGGCGAGGAGCGCGAAATACGCCGGGCCGGAGCCCGAGACGGCGGTGACGGCGTCCATCGACCTCTCGGGCACGCGCACCACGCGGCCGAGGTGCCCGAGGAGATCCTCCGCGAGCGCGAGCTGCTCGTCGCCGGCGTGGGCGCCCGCGCAGATGCCGGCCATGCCCTCGTGCACCGTCGCCGGAGCGTTCGGCATCGCCCGGACGACGGGGACGCCGTCGGCGATCCGCTCCTCGATGTGCGCCGTCGGGATGGCGGCTGCGACCGAGACGACGGTCTGTTCCGTCGTCAGGTGAGCGCCGATCGTCGCGAGCAGTGCGTCGATGTCCTGCGGCTTGACGGCGACGACGACGAGGCCGGCGCCAGTGACGGCGGCGACGTTGTCCTCGGTCGCCTCGACGTCGTAGCGCTCGCGGAGCTCCGCGATCCGCTCCTCGCCGCGATTCGTGACAACGAGCTCTGAGGGGTCGCGCCAGCCGGAGCTGAGCAGGCCCGAGAGGAGAGCCTCGCCGATCCGGCCACCGCCGAGGATCGCGATTCTTCTGTTCATCTCGGAAGCCTAGGCGGCGCGGGCCGCGGGCAGCGGGATCAGACCGCGTCCGAGGCCGGCGAGGAGATAGACGCTCGCGAGGCCCGCCCACTTGCCGTACGGCTCGAGGAGCTCCGCCGTCTCCCACGTTTCCACCGGCCGGCCTCGCAGAGCGCGCAGGAGCTTGACGAGCCCGAGATCGCCGACGAGGCCGTGCTCGCTTCGGCCGAGGCCCTCGAGGCACACGACGCCGGCCGACCACGGGCCGAGGCCGCGCTCGCGCTCGATCCGCCGTACGACCGCGTCGGTGGGGAGGTCGTGGAGCCGCTCGAGCTCGAGGCTGCGGCAAAGGCGGACAACGGCCGCGCCGCGCCGTTCGTGCAGTCCGATCCGCCGCAGCTCGAACGGCGCGACGGCGGCGAGCGCGGAGGTCGTAGGAGGTTCGGACAGACCGGTGGCGGCCACCGCACGGCTTTGTAACGCGCGGATCACGCGCCGTTCGAGAGTTCGTCCCGTCTTCCAGTCGACGAGCTGGCCGCAGACGGCGCGGAGGAGCGCCTGCGCCACCGTCGCGGTCCGAGCCGGCCGCAGTCCCCGGAGGTGCTTGGACGCGCGGCCGAGCAGCGGGTCGTCCGCGACGCGCCGCAGGAACTCGGAGTGGTCGTCGTCGAGCGCGAGCATCCAGCGGAGCTTCTCGGCGGCAGCAAGAGACTCGGATCGGATCGTCACGGTGCCGTCGGGCGACTGCCACGCACGGGCGACGCCGCCGGCGCAACGCGCCGTGACGAGGCCCTCTCGCACCTGCCGCGTTGCGTCGCCGACGAGCCGTGCAGAGAGCGCGAGGGAGTAGGGGCCGCGCGGACGGACGGCGATCTCGGCCATGGCCCGAGCCTACTGCCTCGCCTGGACACGGCTCGAAGAGCGTCTTGCGGGCGACGAAGGCTGGACCTACCGTCGGCGGCGTGGCGAGCCGCCTCACCCCGCTCGACTTCGTCGTCGCGCTCCTGGTCGTCGCGGGAATCGTGCTCATGTTCGCACGCGGCCACGGGCACGGCGCGCACGCGATCCTCGCCGACCCCGTGCGCACGCCGGGCGTCCTCAACCCGGACGTGACGCAGTCCAACATCCGCTCGACGATCTGCCGCAGCGGCTGGACGGCGACGACCCGGACGTGACGCAGTCCAACATCCGCTCGACGATCTGCCGCAGCGGCTGGACGGCGACGATCCGCCCGCCGGTCGCGTACACGAACGACCTCAAGCGGAAGCAGATGCGCGTGTACGGCGAGACGGGCGCGCTGTCCGAATACCAGGAGGATCACCTTATCAGCCTCGAGCTCGGCGGCAACCCCACGGACCCGCGCAACCTCTGGCCCGAGCCCTACCCGCGAGCGGCGGAGGTGGACAAGATCGAGAACGAGCTCAACGCCCAGGTCTGCTCAGGGGAGCTGACGCTCGCCCAGGCGCAGCAGCGCGAGGACGACCTCAAGCACACGCAGGGCTAGGGGTCGAGCTCGGCGAGGAGGCGGGGAACGTCCAGCGGCTTCGTCACCATCGCGATCCCGACGCCATCTTCGGCCCGCGGCCATTCGTCCTCGGGCCGGTCACGGTAGAGCTCGATGCCGTTCGAGTCGGGATCACGGAGATAGATCGCCTCACTCACGCCATGGTCGCTCGCCCCGTCGAGCGCGATGCCGGCGTCGGCGACGCGCCGCACCGCGTCCGCGAGCGTGCGCCGGTCCGGGTAGCGGATAGCGACGTGGAAGAGGCCGGTCGCCCCCGGCGGCGGGGGCGAACCGCCCTTCGACTCCCACGTGTTCAGGCCGATGTGATGGTGGTATCCGCCGGCCGAGATGAAGGCCGCGTCCGCGCCGTAGCGCTGCTGGAGCTCGAAGCCGAGAACGCCGCAGTAGAAGTCGAGCGCGCGGTCGATGTCGGAGACCTTCAGGTGCACGTGGCCGATGTCCACGCGCGGATCGATGGGGCTGGGCGCGGGCGTCGGTTCCACGCGGCGATCGTACTTCCAGCACTGAGTACCCAGGAGCCGGGGCGTGCGCTATACCTGGTAAGCGACATGAGCAGCAAGCCGGTCGAGCAGCTCTCGCAGGTGATCGTGCGCTTCGCGGGCGATTCCGGCGACGGCATGCAGCTCACCGGCTCGCAGTTCACGTCCGAGGCGGCGCTCCTCGGCAACGACATCTCGACGCTGCCTGACTTCCCGGCCGAGATCCGTGCGCCCGCCGGCTCGCTGCCGGGCGTCTCCGGCTTCCAGCTCCACTTCGCCGACCACGACATCCTCACGCCGGGGGACGCGCCGAACGTCCTCGTCGCGATGAACCCGGCCGCGCTGAAGACGAACCTCGCCGACCTGCCGAACGGCGGGACGCTGATCGTCGACGCCGACGCCTTCACCGAGCGGAACCTCCAGAAGGCCGGCTACGCGCAGAGCCCGCTCGAGGACGGCTCGCTCGACGAGTACCAGGTGCACGCCGTGCCGCTGACGTCGCTCACCGTCGGAGCGCTGAAGGAGATCGAGGGCGTGACGCCGCGCGAGGCCGAGCGCTCGAAGAACATGTTCGCGCTCGGGCTCATGTCGTGGCTGTACGGCCGTTCGATCAAGCCGACGATCGAGTTCCTCGAGGCGAAGTTCGGCCCGAAGCGGCCGGAGATCGCGGCGGCGAACATCAAGGCACTCCGGGCCGGCTATGCGTTCGGCGAGACGACGGAGTCCTTTGCCGTCACCTACGAGGTGAAGCCGGCCAAGCTCGCGCCGGGCACGTACCGGAACATCACCGGTAACCAGGCGCTGTCGCTCGGGCTCGTCGCCGCCTCGCGTCTCTCGGGGCTGCCGCTCTTCCTCGGTGCCTACCCGATCACGCCGGCGAGCTCGATCCTCGAGGAGCTCGCGGGCTACAAGCATTTCGGCGTCCGCACCTTCCAGGCGGAGGACGAGATCGCGGCGGCCGGCGCTGCCGTGGGTGCCGCGTTCGGCGGCGCGCTCGGCGTCACGACCTCTGCCGGGCCGGGAGTCGTGCTCAAGGCCGAGACGGTCGGGCTCGCCATCACGCTCGAGCTGCCGCTCGTGATCTGCGACATCCAGCGCGCCGGCCCGTCGACCGGGATGCCGACGAAGCCGGAGCAGGGCGACCTCCTGATGGTGCTGTACGGCCGCAACAGCGAGTCGCCGGTGCCGGTCGTCGCGGCGCGCTCGCCGTCCGACTGCTTCCACGCGGCGATCGAGGCGGTTCGGATCGCGCTCAAGTACCGCACGCCCGTCTACCTCCTCTCCGACGCCTACCTCGCGAACGGCTCCGAGCCGTGGCTCCTGCCCGAGCTCGAGACGCTGCCCGACCTGACGCCGAGCTTCGCCACCGAGCCGAACGCGGGCGACGAGTTCCTTCCGTACCTGCGCGACGAGCAGACGCTCGCGCGGCCGTGGGCGCTGCCGGGAACTCCGGGGCTCGAGCACCGGATCGGCGGGCTCGAGAAGGCCGACCGGACCGGCAACATCTCCTACGACCCCGAGAACCACGACCTGATGACGCGGCTGCGCGCGCAGAAGGTGGCGGGGATCGCAGGGGACATCCCGGAGCTCGAGGTCGACGACGTCCTCGTCGTGGGATGGGGTGGCACCTATGGCGCCATCACCGCCGCCGTGCAGTCCTGCCGCCGCCGTGGACTGGCGGTCGCCCACGCCCACCTGCGCTACCTCAATCCCTTGCCGCGCAACACCGGCGACGTGCTGCGCCGCTACGAGAAGGTGCTCATCCCGGAGATGAACCTCGGCCAGCTCTTGCAGCTCGTCCGGTCGCAGTTCCTCGTCGACGCGATCGGCTACAACCGCGTCCGCGGCTTCCCGCTGCGGGCTGCGGAGGTGGCGGAGGCCGCCGAGGCCCTGGTGGACGCCGAATGAGCACGCTCGGAGCACACTCGGATGTCGAGCGACGCAGGCGGGACGGCAACCCGCCTCCGTCGCCCGCTGCTTCAGCCGATCACATGGAAGACGAAGTCGAACTCCGTCCCGGCCGGGTTGTGTCCCGCCCGTGATTGCGACGACGGTGTTCCCGGTGTCGGAGAACGGGCCCTCGACGGTGATCTGGCCGTTCGGCAGGAAGGTCGTCCAGTTGCACTCCCACGTCTGGCCGACGACGATCCGGACGCAGTAGCCCTGATCGGTACCGACCTGCTGAGCGTCCTTTCTGTCGTACACGGGGTTCGCGAACGTCAGGACGTTCCCCGCGGAATCGCTCGCAGAGCCGTTGGTGACGGCATCGCTCGTCGCGTGCTCGATCACGTGGATCATCTGCCCGGCGGTGCCCGCCGGCTTGCCCTTGGCAGCCGCGTTCACAGCTATGACGGCGATGACACCCGCCACCAGCACAACGGGAATGACAAGCCGCTTCATTTCTCCCCTCCTTCGTCGAACCTGCCGCACCCGCCCGGTTCGGCGGGCCCCCCTGCCTATCATCGAACGCCATGACCACCGGTGGCAACCTGACCGCGAAGGACTTCCGCACCGACCAGGAGGTGCGCTGGTGCCCGGGGTGCGGCGACTACGCGATCCTCGCTGCGATGCAGTCGTTCATGCCGGAGCTCGGGATCGAGCGCGAGAACACCGTCTTCATCAGCGGGATCGGCTGCGCGGCGCGGTTCCCGTACTACATGAACACGTACGGGATGCACTCGATTCACGGCCGCGCGCCGGCGATCGCGACCGGCCTCGCGACGACGCGGCCCGACCTCTCCGTCTGGGTCGTGACGGGCGACGGAGACGCGCTCTCGATCGGCGGCAACCACCTCATCCACGCGCTGCGCCGCAACGTCAACTTCAAGATCCTCCTCTTCAACAACCGGATCTACGGGCTGACGAAGGGGCAGTACTCTCCGACGAGCGAGATCGGGAAGGTGACGAAGTCGACGCCGATGGGCTCGCTCGACTGGCCCTTCAACCCGATCTCGCTCGCGGTCGGCGCCGAGGCGACGTTCGTCGCCCGCGCGATCGACACCGACAAGAAGGGGATGACCGAAGTGCTGCGCGCCGCGGCCGAGCACCGCGGCAGCGCGTTCGTCGAGATCTTTCAGAACTGTCCGATCTTCAACGACGACGCGTTCGACTACGTGCGCGACGACAAGGAGGGCGTGAACCGGATCGCCCTCCGCCACGGCGAGCCGATCACGTGGGGCAAGGACGGCGAGAAGGCGCTGCGCCAGCGCCCGGACGGGACGATCGAGGCGTGCAACGCCGGCGAGGACGGCGTGTTGGTGCACGACCAGACCCACGCAGAGCCGGCGCTCGCGTTCGCCCTGTCGCGCGTGACGCAGGCAACGCACGGGGGCACGCCGGTCGGAATCTTCCGCAACGTCGAGCGCCCGGTCTACGACGACCTGATGGCCGAGCAGCTCCAGGCCGCCGAGGCGAAGCGCGGGAAGGGCGACCTCGCCGAGCTACTCCACTCCGGCGAGACCTGGGTCGTCAGTTAGCGGCTAGGGCGAGAGCCGGTTGAGGTCGCGCGGGAAGAGCGTGGTCTCGCGGATGTTCGGCACTTCGAGGAGTCGCCCTAGCCATCGTTCGAGTCCGATCGCGAACCCACCGTGCGGCGGCATCCCATGCCGGAACGTCTCCAGGTAGCCCTCGTAGCTTTCGGTGTGTCCATCGAGGGCGGCCACATAGTCCTGGTAGCGGTGGAGCCGCTGCCCGCCGGTGACGAGCTCGAGCCCGCGGAAGAGGAGGTCGAAGCTGTTCGAGTACTCCGGCCGCCCCGGTTCCGGATGGGTGTAGAACGGCCGCTTCGCGATCGGGTAGCCCGTGACGAAGACGAACTCGCCGTACTGCTCGCCGAGCCGTCGCTCGTCCGCGGGCGCGAGGTCGACGTCGTCCACGCCAGTCTCGGAGAAGTGCACCCACGGAATCTCGGCGGGCACTTCCGGCAATTGCACCTCGAGCAGCTCGACCGCCGCAGGCGACCGCTCGCGCATCGCCTCGACCATGCCGGCGACGACCTCACGCAGCACCGCCATCACGTCGAAGTGGTCGCGGACGAAGCCCAGCTCGGCGTCGAGCGAGACGTACTCAGCGA